>NZ_JAAHGN010000716.1:0-3956 GCF_010672485.1 Moorena sp. SIO2C4
GGGTCGGTTGTAACAGAAGTCCAGCCTAGTTACACGTCGCAAGTTGACTTCGTGACTGGAACCCTATTAGGGAAAAGGAGCGGGGACAGCTTTACCAGATTTGATGGGGTCGTGTTACAGGCTGACCACAATGCTGCCAAAAACATCCTTGCTCGGGGTGCAGACAAGGAGATTTCCCGGTACATGAACAAAACCGAGGTTCAGGCAGTATTGCTGCGCCGTACCGCGCGTTTCTTGAAAGGTATGGGACTGAGTCTAGCTGATGCAGTTGAGCTTGGATGGCTTGACCCTAAGCATGAGCTTTGCTCGGGCTTTTAAGGAACTCCTGGCCGAGATGCTAGGAACGTCCAGATAGCTGAGTGGCAGGCTTGACTCCAATTGCTGCACGACCACTCCTCACTCGGACCACAATAAAATGCACCTTGACCGTTTAATCCGGGTTTGCCCCGATTAATCCCGGTTCAAGAGTATCTCTCTCAGCGTTTGCAACAGTTTTTGAGTTGGTTAGCCCGGAAGTTTGGTCGTCCCGTATGTAGTGGGCAACTGATTGATATACCAGTGACCCATCAAGAACTAGCTGAGATGATTGGTACCACACGAGTAACCATCACCAGGCTGATCAAGCAGTTTGAGGAAGAAGGGATAATCAGTCGTCCTCGTCGATACTGTATTGTGTTGCGCGATTGTTCTGAAATATAAATGAAAATGCTATCAATGGCGCTAGATTCATCATACTACCTGAAAAGGATACCGCTAGCGCCAGTGACGTGATTCAGTTAGGGGCTGATGGTGGGGACGAAATTATGGGATTGACCGTAGGCCACACTAAGGGATTGACCGTAGGTAACGCTAAGGGATTGACTGTAGGTCACGCTACGGGATTGACTGTAGGTCACGCTATGGGATTGACCGTAGGCCACGCTACGCGATCGCAATGTAGCCTGGTAATTGTTTAATCCGCTCCATCCAAGACACCACATTGGGGTAAGCATCTAGAGAAATCTTAGCGTCTGGTGAGAGACTAACATAGGGGAAGCAAGCAATATCGGCAATTGTGGGGTGATCCAGTTCCAGCCATGCCCGATCACTGAGGTGGTTGTCGAGCAATGTCAGGATAGTTGCCGACTTTTGTGTTGCTACCTCGATGTTAACGGTTTTTACATTAAACTTGTAATAAAGTCTGGCAAACTCTGGACCCTGGCGAATCTCTCCTGCAGTTGTAGATAGCCAGCGCATCACTCGACTCATGGCTTCAGCTTCCAAAGGCAGCCAGTCTTCGCTACCATAGCGCCGTGCTAGATAGACTAAAATAGCTTGGGCATCCTGAAAGACTAAATCTCCATCGGTGAGAACTGGCACTTGTCCGAAGGAATTCAATTCCAGAAACTCGGGAGATTTGTGTTCACCATTGTCCAGGTCAACCCAGACAGTCTCATGTTCTAACCCAAGTAGTGAAAGCATTAGCCGCACTTTGTAGCAATTGCCAGATAGCTGGTAATCATAAAGTTTGATCATGATTTTATTGTCCTAATTTTTGCCTAATTTTTGCCTAATTTTTGCCTGATTTTTTGAAGTATAGCACTACCAATTAAGGTGTTTGACATTGATAAAAGCTGAAACGCTGTTTTATTGAACTTTTGCCTTTTGCCTCTTGCCTAAAGCCCTTGCGCGTAGCGCTATAATTGTGTCCGACTAATTAGCGTGCTGATTAACCTGCGTAGGTCGGCTTTGCTGGTGTAGCCAAACCCTTGGGGGTTTGGGCATAGTTTTTAACCACCGGGATGCTCCCCTTATGCACTGCATTTAAAGCCTTAACTCCTTCTTCTTGAGCAACCACACAACTAATTTTAGTGTCCGAACTTGTAATCATCTGAATAGTTATTTGCTGTTGTGCTAATGCCTCAAAAAACTGAGCCACAACCAGGGGTTGTGCCACCATACCACCCCCAACTAGACTAACTTTAGCGATGTCTGTATCCACTATAATCTCCCCACAAGCAATACTTAGTGCTAAAGCTTTTAAAGCCATGGATGCTGCTTCAGCATCAGCTTGGGCCACCGTAAACGCAATATCACAAGTGGGGATACCATTAAGCCTCTGACAGCGTTGAGACTGAATAATCATATCAACACTAATATTTTCCTGTGCCAGTTGTCCAAAGAGTTTTGCTGCCATTCCCGGTTGATCTCGGACATGGCGAATTGTGATACAAGCTTGGTTGAGATCAAGAACAGCACCGCATACTGGGGATGGGCTTGAATCGGTAGAAAACTCCTGAATTGAATCAGGTCCGAGCACTACAGAACGATCAATCTCAAAAGCCTGACACAGAGCAGCAACAGCGCGATCGCATACCTCAGCATTAATCACACAGGTGATCTTCAACTCAGAGGTAGAAATCATCTCAATATTAACTCCCGCCTCTGCTAGAGTAGAGAACATTTTAGCTGCAACCCCAGGACGCCCAATCATACCAGTCCCAGTAATTGCCACTGTTGCCATGTTCTGCTCTACCATCATTTCTACCTCTGCAGAAGTAATCAGCTCTTGAGACATCTTCGAAAAGTATTTTTCTGATAGTGTTTGGATCAATTCTTGTCCACTGTTCCCTGTTCCCTGTTCCCTGTTCCCGACTTCTGCAAGAAGTCTTTTGAGTTTAGTTTCACTCACTGCAGCTCCTAAAGTCTCACCTTGTTCAAAACCTCTGTTCACTACCGTCAACGCAATATCCTTAGCATCGTCCTCCTGAATTGACTGAATAATCAGATTAACATCCAGATTCTCACGAGCAATTTCACCAAATAACCCTGCCGCTACCCCTAAACGATCCCGCCCTTGCCATCGGGCTACTTTTACCTGATTTGTTTCCAATTCCACCCCATATACTGCCTTGTTAATCTCCAAGCCTTTCAGAGAACGAGGTTTAGCTATCGGAGAAATTATCCTAGTTCCTGGTGCATTGTTCCAGCTTGAACGTACAACCAAAGGTACGCCATAATTGCGAGCAATCTCTACCGCCCTAGGATGTAGCACCTTTGCCCCTAAACTGGCTAACTCTAGCATTTCATCACAAGTAATTTCTGGGATTAATTGTGCCTCTGGTACAATCCGAGGATCAGTTGTAAAAATGCCTGGAACATCAGTATAAATTTCACACAAATTTGCTTTTAAAGCAGCCCCTAACGCCACAGCTGATATATCTGAACCGCCACGTCCTAGAGTAGTAATTTCAAAATTATCACCACTGCTCATACCCTGAAATCCAGCTACAACTACCACTGTTCCTTGATTGAGATAGTGCTGAATTCGCTTTGGCTGAATTTCCAAAATCCTGGCACGACCGTGTTCAGCATCAGTGATAATTCCTACTTGTGCCCCAGTTAAAGAAATAGCCGGTTGTCCCAATTCCTGCAATGCCATACTCAGCAAAGCAATTGATACTTGTTCTCCAGTAGACAGAAGCATATCCATCTCCCGAGCACTGGGATTCGTCGAGACTGCCTTCGATAAACTGAGCAAGTCATCAGTGGTTTTACCCATCGCCGAAACCACTACCACCACAGTATTATTATTTTGGACTGTTTGCTTCACCCGCTGGGCAACTGCTTTAATTCTTTCAACTGATCCAACCGAAGTACCACCATACTTTTGGATAATTAGCATTATCTAGCCTCAGATAAAGTATTAATTTTAAATTGAAGTTAATTAAAAATTAAATAGTGATCATTTTTGTTGCTTTAGCAATGGCTAATCGAAGGATTTAATCTGAAAATAGGATTAAGATAAACAAGTAACAGGAAACTTCTGGGGAACAGTATGAAAGAGCGATTGAGCCCTATAATACCACGGAATTTCGATGACCCTTCCCTGTTCCCTGTTCCCTGTTCCCTAAAAACCCAGAACTTTGTACCTCACTAAATTGCAAACCGCCGTATTACATCTCAAGCAGCGCTAT
>NZ_JAAHGN010000717.1:0-3951 GCF_010672485.1 Moorena sp. SIO2C4
CCCCTAACCCCTCCCAGGAGGGGAAGGCAAGAGGAACCCACCTCTAACCCCTTCCAGGAGGGGAAGGCAAGAGCAACCCACCCCTAACCCCTCCCAGGAGGGGAAGGCAAGAGGCAAGAGGCAAGAGGTAAAAAAATATTTGTACCTCATAGCTATGAGAAACGCTAGATCTTTTTCCCGATAAGCGTGAGGGTGTGTTGAAAACAAGAGTAGTTTTAAAAAAGCGAAACTTTCTGGAGCTTAATACCAAGGACAAATGACAAAGGAAAAATGACCAAAAAACCTGGGTTAAAACTTGTTATTACTGCGGCGATCGCATTTTTTTTATTCACCTTAATTTTTACTCTACATCGACACTATACTTTTTATTCTTCCTACGATCAAGGAATTTTTAATCAAGTCTTCTGGAATGGAATTCACGGTCGCTTCTTTCAGAGTACTCTTTCATCCCAGCTGTCTACTAATGTAGTTCATAATGGGGAAGTTCCAAATGTCTATTACCACCGATTAGGGCAACATTTTACTCCCGCCCTGTTACTTTGGTTACCGTTATATGCTTTGTTTCCATTTCCCGCTACCCTAACCGTTTTGCAGGTAACGTTGGTAACAGCTGCTGGTGTAGTTTTGTATATCCTGGCTAGACAGTATCTGCAACCGATGTTAGCAGCAATGATTACGGTTAGCTTTTACTGTGCTAATGCTATTCTCGGTCCGACCTTAGCCAATTTCCATGACATCTGCCAAATTCCGCTATTTGTATTTGGGCTACTGCTAGCTATGGAAAAACGCTGGTGGTGGCTGTTTTGGTTGCTGGCAATTTTGATTTTAGCTGTACGGGAAGATTCCGGGATAGGTTTGTTTGGTGTGGGATTCTATTTAATAGTCAGTCGGCGCTACCCTCGCATTGGTCTGGCAGTTTGTACCCTCAGTTTCGGTTACATACTTGTCTTGACCAATCTAATTATGCCCCTATTTTCGGAAGATATTTCTCAACGGTTCATGATCGAGCGTTTTGGTCAGTACGCTGATGGGGATGAGGCGTCTACTCTGGAAATTATTAAGGGTATGCTGACTAATCCTTGGCGTTTACTAGTAGAACTGTTTACTCCCTTTTTTGGCACCATTCAGTATTTATTAGGTCAATGGTTACCATTAGCATTTATACCAGCTATTGCTCCCGCTTCTTGGTCTATCGCAGCATTTCCCTTGCTAAAACTTCTGTTGGGTAAAGGTCAATCAGTGCTTGCGATTAATATCCGTTATGCGATGACCGTAGTACCTGGGCTATTCTATGGCGCGATACTTTGGTGGTCAGCTCATCCCCAATTTAGTCAAGCTGTGATCTCGGCTAGGTCTAAGTTTCGAAGCTTTTGGATTTTTTGTCTAACCCTTGCGGTAGTGTTGACCATTACCTCTAGCCCCAATCGAACCTTTTATTTCCTGCTTCCGGATTCCTACCAACCCTTCGTCTATGTGCCGTTAACCCAACAGTGGTCTCGTGTGGGGTCGATCCGGTCATTACTGGCTCAGATTCCCCCAAATGCTAGTGTCTCAGCTACTACCTATCTAGTCCCTCATTTGTCAGGACGTCGGGAAATTATCCGCTTAGCAGATTTACAGTTGCGCAATGATAATGGCGAGGTGGTGAAGGTGGATTATGCGATCGCAGATTTATGGCGGTTACAACGCTATCAAATTGCCTTTAAGCATGATGGTCAGCGGTTGCGCTCTTTAGTTAACATGATTGACCGGGTCACCAAGACTAACGAGTATGGCATCATTGGTTTTAAAGATGGTGTGATTTTGATGCAAAAAGGAGTAGCATCTAATCCAGAGGCTATGAGAGCATGGCTAAGCTTTAGGCAAGAGTTAGATGTCTCAACTACAGGAGCATAATTGTAATAGCAAAGGGAATAGGAACCCACCCCTAACCCCTCCCAGGAGGGGAACACGGAGTCGGGAATCGGCAAGATGGCATCAAAAATTCTGACAATTCCGACACGGATTGCTAAACTGTCTTCCTGGGTACAGGTCTCCTGGCTATTGAGTGGTTCGGCCATAAACTGATATTTATTAATAAATAATATTAATAAGATCGGTTCAATAAACATTAATGCCTAGCACCAGTACTACGTCCTACGCTATTGACTTTGGCACGAGCAATACGGTAATCACTCGCTGGAACCCAGTCACGGAAACGCCAGAAACCATCACGTTACCAGGACTTGCACTGCAACTTAGTCAAAATCCTCCCTTAATTCCGAGTTTGGTGTATGTGGAAGATGCGGCTCAGGGTAAGGTTATGGTTGGACAGGCAGTACGCGATCGCGGTTTGGATCTCAGCAGTGACCCTCGATTCTTCCGCAGCTTCAAACGGGGGATTGGTGCTGAGGTTCAGGGATTTCTGCCAGAACTGGATGGCACCGTGATCACCTTTGAACAAGTTGGGCAATGGTTCCTCAACCAAATTATTGAAGACCTATCAGCCCTCCAGTCAGAGGCGGGGGATTCTGCCATTGAATCGGTGATTCTGACTGTGCCTGTGGATAGCTTTGAAGCTTACCGCCATTGGCTTAGTGGAATCTGCCAATCGTTGCCAGTGGAACAGGTGAGGATGCTGGATGAACCGACAGCGGCTGCTTTGGGCTATGGTATTGCGGAAGGGGATACTCTACTAGTTATAGACTTTGGTGGTGGCACTCTGGATTTATCTCTGGTGCAGCTGAATCAGGAGGCTCAAGGGAATAAAAAACCTATTGGGTTTATTCTTAAGTGGGGGCAAAAGTCATTTGGTGAAGGGTCTAGCCAGAAGGTGAAAATTGCCCGTGTGCTGGCGAAAGTGGGACAAAATTTGGGTGGGACAGATATTGATAACTGGCTGGTGGATTATTTTGTGGAAACTCAAGGGTTAATGCGATCGCCTTTGACTACTCGACTCGCAGAACGCTTGAAAATTCAACTGTCTGAGCAGTCTGAGGCTACTGAAGTCTATTTTAATGATGAAACCTTCGAGAGTTACGAACTAAAACTAGACCGGGAGACGTTTGAAACTATCCTCAAAGAACACCAGTTTTTTGATACCCTTGATGATAAGATGACGGAAGTGCTGCAACAAGCAAGACGCAATGGTATAGAAGTACCAGATATAGATGGTGTCTTGTTAGTGGGTGGCACGGTTAATATCCCAGCAGTTCAGGCATGGGTAAACCAGTATTTCGACTCAAACAAGGTTCTTTGCCAAAAACCCTTTGAAGCGATCGCAACTGGCGCACTTCAGCTCAGCCAAGGTATCGAAGTCCAAGATTTCCTCTACCATAGCTACGGAATTCGCTATTGGGATAGACGGTTAAAGCGTCACAACTGGCACTCAATCATTAGAGAAGGACAGCCTTACCCCATGAGTGAGCCCGTAGAACTCTTCTTAGGAGCATCGGTAGAGAATCAACCGAGTATAGAGCTAATTTTAGGAGAGTTAGGCTCCCAAACTGGTGGCACAGAGATTTATTTTGAAGGCGATCGCTTGATTACTCGTCAGTTAGGCCAGGGCGAAAACGCTGTGCAACCCCTGAATGATAGGGATGGGGCAAGAAGTCTGGCTAAATTAACACCCCTGGGCAATCCCGGAAGCGATCGCATTAAACTCCAGTTTCAAGTTGATGGTGAACGTTACTTGAGAGTTACTGTAGATGATTTACTTACCAATGAAACCTTATTGACAAATCAGGTAGTGGCTCAGTTAAGTTAATTGGTCAGATCATGTTCCGTTGAACACTTATAAATATTAGGGAACAGGGAACAGGGAACAGGGAACAGTGCGTAGGGTGAGTTAGGGGCGGGCTTGCCCTCATGTTAAAACCTAGCGCTAGTGTTGAAATAGCCCGTCCCGTAACGCACCACCCAAGGGCTTGTTGCTAATGTTGGAGGCAGTTGGGCATCAATCCAAATGTTCAT
>NZ_JAAHGN010000718.1:0-3946 GCF_010672485.1 Moorena sp. SIO2C4
GCGAGAGTAAATCGAAAATCCTTAGGGTTGAGGATAAGGCGGTGGATAAGGTTACCTCTAATTGCTATATTAACAGCGTTACTGTGCAATTTAGTCCCTCCGGTTTTAGCGACAGTCCCACAAACTTTGAAAGTGGAAAGGTTGAAGGTTGAAGGGTATATTGCTCTTAAAGCTACTAACCTTAAACCTGATCACCTTAAAGCTGCTAATCTTGACCTTTCGGCCACGCTACGGGAAAAACCTGCTAACTTTCAACCTGCTAACTTTGGCCTTTCGGCCACGCTACGCGAACAACCTAAGAACCTTGAACAGGCTAACCTGACAGTTTCCACGTTACTTAAACAGGGGCAAGGTCTCTACGATTCAGGTAGATTTGCCGAAGCAGTAGATGTTTTAGAACAAGCTCTTGAGAGTAATCAAAGTAAGGGAGATCAGCTATCAGAAGCGATGGTGTTGAGTAATCTCTCGTTGGCTTATCAGCAACTGGGGTTATGGACTCAAGCCAAGAATGCGATCGCTAATAGTGAAAAACTATTGCGCTCTATAAAACCGACTGATAATTCTACAGCATACTTACAAGTGATGGCGCAATCCCTAATGATAAAAGGAAGTATTGAGCTTGGTTCATCAGAAGCAAAAGCAGCAATGGAAAGTTGGGAGCAAGCTGCGGTAACTTATGGTGAATTAGGGGATGAAGCTGGTCAGATTCGCAGTCGGATTAATATAGCGCAAGCCCTACAAGACTTAGGAATGTATAAGCGGGCGTTGAATCTACTCAATCAGGTCGAGGAATCGTTAATTGCTCAACCTGACTCTTTGAATAAAGCGATATTGTTGCGATCGCTTGGGAATATGCGTCAATTAGTAGGAGAGCTGAGCCAATCCCGGGAAACCTTAGAAAAAAGCTTAGAGATTGCCCGAAGCTTACCATACTCTCAGGAGATTAGCGCTATATTATTTAGCTTAGGCAATACAGCCCGGGCTCAGCTTAGCTCAGGGGATACAGCCGAGACTCAGCAAGAATTAGAAGAAGCTATTGACTACTATCAACAAGCATTCGATCAGTCTACGGATCAAATAACTAAGCTTGAAGCCCAATTAAATCAACTTAGCTTATTGATTGATAATAAAAGGATAAAGCAAGCCCAAGCACTAATCCCTCAAATCCTGCCCCAACTAGAATCCTTACCTCTGAGCCGCCGCAGTATCTATCTGAGGATTAATTTTGCTCAAAGCCTAATGAAGGATGAACTTAGAAGTATCAAGGATGAAGGAAATTTTGAGATTTCAGCCAAGAGACTTCAGCCTTCGGTTAAGATTGCGGTTGCTCCTTCTTATGAAATTGCTAAAATCCTAGCTACTGGGGCACAACAGGCTAAAGGATTAGGAGATAAGCGAGCTGAAGCTTATGCTATTGGTACTCTAGGTCAACTGTATGAGCAGAATCAGCAGTTGCCAGAGTCTGAAGACCTGACTCAACAAGCCTTAAAGCTAGCTCAGGAAGTCAATGCTCCGGATATTAGCTATCGCTGGCAATGGCAACTGGGACGTATTTCGACAGGGCTTGGAGAAGAGGAAAATGCGATCGCAGCTTACACAGAAGCTGTTAACACCCTCAAGTCTCTACGCAGTGACCTAGTAGCTGTTAACCAACAGGTCAGGTTTACATTTCGAGAGAGTGTAGAGCCAGTTTATCGAGAATTCGTGCAATTACTGCTGCAATCAGACAGGAATGAAGCCAATCCCGACAACTTGGAAAAAGCTCGTGAGATCATTGAGTCACTACAGTTAGCCGAACTAGATAACTATTTTCGCTCAGCCTGCTTAAATGCTACTCCTGTAGTGATTGATCAAGTCATCGACCAAGTTGATACTAAAGCAGCATTAATTTATCCTATCATACTACCAGAAAGCGTGGATATTATTATCCGCTTACCCCAACAACCACTGCGCCACTATAGAACAGAGCTTCCCCAAGACCAAATTGAATCTACTCTGGAAGACCTGCGTCACTTCCTACCCCAGCTTCATCGACGGAAATTTTTCCCAATGTCGCAGCAGGTATACAATTGGATAATCCGACCGATTGAAGAGGATTTAGCTAACTCTCAAGTAGACACCCTAGTATTTGTTCTTGATGGAGCCTTGCGCAATATTCCGATGGCAGCACTTCACGACGGTAAGCAGTATTTAGTCGAGAAGTATAGTATAGCGCTAACCCCTGGACTAGATTTAATGAATCCCCAGCGCTTAGTCAGGGAAGATATCAAAGTCCTAACGGCTGGGTTATCTGAATCCCGTCAGGGATATAATCCTTTGCCATTTGTAGAAGTAGAGCTAGAGAAAATTAAGGCTCAAGTTCCTAGTGAAATCTTACTCAATCAGGACTTTACTGAAACCAACTTTGAAAATTCTGTTGAAGCAGCTCCTTTCCCAGTAGTACACATCGCCTCCCATGGTGAATTTAGCTCTGAAGCTGAGAAGACGTTCATTCTGACCTGGGATAGTAAGATAAATGTTAATGAGTTGAAGGACTTACTGCAAACAACAGACCTACGCCAATCCACTCCGATCGAATTACTGGTGCTGAGTGCATGCCAAACAGCAACTGGGGACAAGAGAGCGGCTCTGGGTATAGCTGGTGTAGCGATAGAAGCAGGAGCACGTAGTACTCTTGCTACTATTTGGCTAGTGGATGATGAAGCCACAGCTGTGTTAATGAATCGATTTTACCAGGAACTTACTGACAAATCAATCTCAAAAGCTGAAGCCCTCAATCGCGCCCAAAAATCAATTTTACAAGACCCAAACTATGAACATCCTTATTACTGGGCTCCTTATATTATGGTAGGGAATTGGTTGTAGTAGCGTTAGCCATCAGCGGTCAGCAGTCAGCAGTCAGTGGTTAGTTGTCAGTGCTCAGCTGATAGCTGATAGCTGATAGATGATGGCTGATGGCTTAAAGAAGAGCAGGGTTTTACCAAGGATTACCAACTACTGTAAAAGCCGCCCAATAATAGGGATGGGATAAATCTTCGTAGTTGAGAGATGCTAATTCTGGAGGCAAGGATACATTTGGTCGATCAGTAACACTAGCCAAACTTACCTTTTGTTTCAACATCCCAATCTGAGCTTGTCGCAAGGCTTCAGCCTTAATTGGTACAGTTTTAAGAGACCGATAAAATTCACTCATCAGCACTAAGGTTCCACCATCGCTGACATACCATAAACTAGCGACTGCTGACTTGACATTGGCGCGAACTGCTAATCCCGCAAAGCCTAGCTCAGCTTCTTTATCCCCGATGGCAGTTTGACAAGCACTCAGCACCAATAATTCTACCGCTGGTGAGTGCCAACGTAATTCAGCGAATGTATATAAAGTCAGTTTACTATTCCAAAACTGAATATAAGACTTGTTTGGTTTTCCCGCCTGGAAGTCTGAATGAGTTGCCAGGTGCAGGATTTGAAAATTCTTATGATATCCCAGTTGCCACTGTAGATTAGTTAGGGTAAAATCTTTATTGAGGAAAGATTTTCCTTGCCAGGGATATTGGGTGATAACAGATAACTCTACCGGCACAGCAGGTAAGGAATTGTGTTCATTAAATTCTGATGCCCCCATAGCCAAAACATCGGAATTTTTCAGATCACTATAAACGGTATCTGTTAATTTGAAGGCCGGAATCAGGGCTAAGCTATACTTTTCGACCAGAAACTCTTGGCCATCATGTAAGGCAGCAAAGGGCAGGTGGCGTAACCCTCCACCTAGGCAAAAAATTAGATTATCGATACCTTGAGTTTTAAGGTATGGTTCCAATGGCTCAATCATCCACTGATAGAGTTGCTGAGCTACTGGTAGATAATCTTTAGTGTGTCTACGAATAGGATGAGTAATAGTTTGGATAAACTCTTGCACTAGGCTCAACAGAGCTTCCTTATTGGCTGC
>NZ_JAAHGN010000719.1:0-3941 GCF_010672485.1 Moorena sp. SIO2C4
GAGCGAAAATTAACTGTTGTATCGACTAAACTTTCTGAATCTGTCTTTGCTAAAATTTGGGATAATCCTGAAGATGCCGAGTATGACAACCTATAATTTTGGGGATATTATTCTCGTCCCTTTTCCCTTTACTGACCAAACTACTATCAAAAAAAGACCAACCGTTATCATAAGCTCAAACACTTATAGCAATTCTACGACTTGTGAGGTACAAATTTCTGAGGTGCGACCCGTGGCGAATTTAATTCGCCTACGGAAAGCGCACCTAAGTTTTTAGGGAGCAGGGAGCAGGGAGCAGGGAGCAGGGAGCAGGGAGCAGCGGATATGGGAAAAGGTAAGAGGGAAGAGGTAAAAAATAATGTGTACCTCATAGCTAAGAGAAACGCTATATAATTTCAGGTTAAGGAGAAGGTTCAATTGGCACAAAATTAATTTCTACCTTATATCCAACAGCCTGAGCATAGTCTTCGATCGTCGAGAGCTTGGGAGAATAAGATGAATTAACATTCTCTAAACGGGAAATATTGCTCTTTTGTGTATTTAGAATTTTTGCCAACTCTTCTTGAGTTAAACCGGCTTTTTTCCTTAGGTCAATAAGTTTCTTTCTAAGATCGTAAGCTACGGCCAGAGCTTCATACTCTTTTTTAACTTCACTATTAACTAGAGCTTTTTCTTTAAACTTGGCAAAGGTTGGACGGCTCACTTTTTTATCTCCTTCATCCGTTTTTTGGCCAGATCTAATTCTTTTTTTGGTGTTTTTTGCGACTTTTTAATAAAGGAATGCAGAATAATTACTTCTCTTCCTTTGATCATACAGTAAAGAGAGCGACCAATACCTTCTTTACCTTTTGATCTTATTTCAAAAAGTCCGCCACCCATTGAAGCTGTGTATGGTTTACCCAGCATCGGACCAAACTCTTCAACCATCTCAGCGATGTGTAGAAAATTAGCGAGGATGCCTGGTGGAAAGTTCAATGTTTCTTGTTCTACTTTCTCGTTGTAGAAAGTAATTTGCCAGTTCATAGTTACAGGTTATCATATTTGATAACTTTTGGGTGATGTCCTAAGATAATGTGCGTACGCCATTCACCATATGATCGAGTTGCGAAAAATGAGGTATATCGAGAAATAGGTGAATTTAACCAAAAACATGCTGGCACGATGGAGGAGATAGTGCGATCGTAGTTCTTGTAGGGTGGGTTATCAACAGCCCTTAGCACCAACCAACCACCAATCAAAGCGATCGCCTTCTGCAACTTCCAGCGGGTCGGCGCTGATGGCAAGTGTGGGAACTGTGGAACCCGCGCGGGAGGTGTAGTGCGATCGCGTTATATAGCAGTCGCCAGGGCAGTTAGGACATGACAAAAGTCTCACACCCTTTGTAAGCGCAAGAGTGTGACTTCTGACTTCTGACTTCTGACTTCTGCTATACTAAGAGCATCCGTTAGGATCGGAAGGTAAATTAACCGACAATGCAGACCTTACCTTAAAGATGGCATCCTACTCCCTTAACTTGCCGCTTTAACTTCAGCCAAGTTGTAGAACAATGTGCTTTGCGTCAAGGCATTCCCCTCAACGACTTTATTTTATGGGCAGTGGCTGAAAAAGTTGCCGAAATCAAGCATCAATTCCATGACCCAAGCTTTCCCCACATTACTTATCGTCAAGGAGCCAGTGGTCACCCCGTCTCAGTCATTCGTGGGACAGGGATTCGAGTCCAGACAATTGCGATCGCCACCCACCAATGGGGAATGTCTCCCAACCAGCTGGCCGAGGAATATGGGTTAACTGAAACTCAAATTAACGACGCACTAGGGTTTTACACCGCACATCAAACCGAAATTGACAGCGCGATCGTAGCTGAACAAGAGAGCGAAGTAGCCAATGTCTAAACTGCGGCAACACCAAAGATGCGGACACGTCTATCAAAGCCTTACAATCAGCCCTAACCGTTCGTGGTCATGATGTTACTCGGACTCCCAATGAATGGATAGCCAAAGATGCAAGTGATGAAACCCAACTTTTGAAGGCAACGGCTCAAGGGCGATGTATTTTTACATTCAACATCAAAGATTTCTCCGCTTTAGCCATACAATACCCAGAACATCATGGCATTATTCTGGCGGCTCAAAGCAGATGGAACTTATCCGACCTTATTAAGGCACTCGAGCGTTTTCTTTTAGAGACTCAATCAGAAGATTGCTTAGGGCAAGTTCGTTGGTTGAATCAATATCGCCCTATTAGCCGTGATGATTAATGGTGAGTACATTAAGGGGAATATATATGGTTAATCACTTATTGGAAAAGCACGAAAAGGGAGAGAGAAATTTATGAACAATATTTCTATTGAAGAAATTGAACAAAAAATTGAAGTAGGAGAAGAAGTTATAGACCGCTATTTTGACTCCACAACAACAAGAGTCGGAACACGCCGTCAGATGACTTCAAGAAGAAGACAGGATATAGAAACCAAAAAGGTGGAAATTCCTAGCCCTATGCTTACTGAACTTGATACAATGGCAAAAGAACTCAACATTAGCAGATCTGCTGTGATTAAAATGATGCTAAGACGCGCCCTTGATGAACATTATCTTGCTCAGAAGCAGATGAAATCAGAAATTTAGTGCGATCGCCGCTCTTGTAGTACGATAGTGTTTGGAAGGCGCGAGCTATAGCGTTTCGGAGCATTTTGGTTATGCACAAAATAGAAATTATCCACCGATTACTCTTTGTTGGGTCTTTCAACTATAGAATAGACAGCCAAAAAAATATCTAGAGAAAAACAACAATGAAATCCTTAAAGGACTATAAAATTATTTTACGTCCCGATGACAATGGAACTTTTGTCGCCTATATTCCAGCCATTAAAGGATGTCATGCCTGGGGAGAAACTCCTGAAGCAGCCCTATCCGAATTAAATCCTGTTTTTGAGATGATTCAAGAAGAATACCTCGAAGAAGGCAAAAATTTACCTGATGATGTCGAGGTAACTGTTTCTCATGCCAGCTAAAGCTAAAACCGTGAGAAAAAGTTGCTAAACAATTAGGCTTTCATAAAGTTCGTCAAAAAGGAACTCATGCCCGTTGGAAGCATCCGGATGGACGGTCAACCACTATTCCTGTTCATGGTAATGCTGAGATGGGAGGTTGGTTATTTCGAGAAATACTCAAGCAGTTAGGAATTAGTGATCAGGAATTTTATCAACTCAAATAAGTGCGATCGCCCGTAGATTTTATTGACAAATAAAATAGGTAAATTTCGGTTACCTTTATAGTGTATAAAACTCTGACTATCTCAAAATGAAAGCAATTACGAGCAATCAAGCAAAACACCAATTAGATGAACTTATTGATCGGGTCATTCTTGACGTAGAACCGACTATATTATGTAATGATCAAGGAAAACAAGCTGTTTTAATGTCTTTAGATGAATTTAACTCTTGGCGAGAAACACTATATTTATTATCCCACCCTGCCAATGCCGAACATCTATTAGAATCTATTGGACAAGCTAAATCAGGAAAAAAATCAATTAAACAATTAATTGATGAATGAAAATCACTTTTACCGAAGCATCATGGTCTGACTATATTTGGCTACAAGAGAATGATAAAAGGCTATTAAAAAGAGTTAATTTACTGGTTTACGAGGACCTCAATTCATCAGGTTGACTCAAAGGGGGGATAATGTTGAGGCACGAAACCCAACAATCACGGGCTTTTGCTTACCTAACTGACGCTGCACTGGACGGACTGGCGATCGCTTAGTTCGTAACCGTTAGATACCTGCCGCCAGTGAGCTTGAACGTTAGAGTGCCTCACCTCGATTAACTCATAAATTTCTGGAGGATGGGGCTGGCGCACCACGCAGCATCCCTTCTGTACTCAAATCCTCGTCTATGTCGCTCCAGTGGATGCCATAACCACCACCGCAAACTTCCCA
>NZ_JAAHGN010000072.1:0-13563 GCF_010672485.1 Moorena sp. SIO2C4
ACTCGGATTTCACGAGGGGTGGATTTTCACCACCATGGTTACCAAGTTGTCTAGGTTCAGTAATTTGTCCTAGCGGTTAATCCCCCAAAACCCTGACGGGGCAAGGTTTATAACCAACGAATCGCACTTGACTCATCATCTCACACTTCCCTTCGCCCAAGGGGCGACAGTGGCGCGAACGGGTAAGACCTAGGGCTAATTTAGCTGAGGGACGCTAATGACCCATAACTAATCACCAAAGACCAATGATACACTAACTGTTCGTGAATTTACAGGTGTCAAGATAGACAAACTAGCTAAGACACCGTAGTTTCCACGAGGGCTAGAAATTAAGACTGTGCAACAATTTAGGCATCTAGTGGTGGTATAACATCTTACCATCACCTAAGGTTGGGCGGCGAGTGTTGCCCCTATTTTCTTGGTATGGGCATGAATCGACGCCTTGCAATGGTCAGTGGTCAATGGTCAGTTGCATGCATGTAATTAGCACTTAGCCCATAGCTAAAAGCTAGTAGGTGCAAAACAACTGACAATGGACAACTGACCTCAAATCCCCGGGATTGGTGGGGATGGGCTGAAAATTATCGTACAGCGTGGAGTTGATGGCGGTTGAATCTATGTCCAGTCTAGGCTAGACAGTTCCGATCTTAGCTAATTTTATTGGTTATGTTACCTGAGCATACACCCATGGAATCGAGCACTGGACATCAAAGAGTGGACTATCACCTCTTGAAAGTCCAAGCGGAAATGATTAACCAGATTGCCCAGGTTACAAGGGGGACGTTAGTCCTCAATGAATTGCTACCCACCATAGCTAATCAATTACATCAAATCTTGCAAGTGAGTGGCTGTTTAATGTTTCCCACTCACCACCCTCCAGCTATGGCAACTCATCAAGTTAGCTTTCCCATTACCCAATCAGTGGAGAGTACAGGCGAGCCATGTCTGATCGAGGTATTTCGCCACCTCTTTCAGAGTTATCACTCCTGGCTAGCTCAGGGCAAACCGTTGATTATTCCTGAATCCCAGGGAAAACTCCCACCAGAACTGAAGGAATTAACCTATCCATGTGACCTCCGTACCATCATGATGGTGCCACTGGTGCATGGGCAGTCTTGTCTAGGTAGTATCACCTTGTATCAGTGCGATCACGAACGAGAATGGACAGTCCAAGAAATTGCCTTTATCCGAGGGATCGCCGATCATTTTGCCATTGCCCTAACCCACCAAGAACTTGAGCAACTCTATCAAAAACAAAGCCAAGAACTTAAACAAAAAGAGTCTGCACTAAAAGTAAGCGAGGCTAGAAACCGAGCCCTCTTAGAAGCGATACCAGATGTAATCTTTCGTGTCAATCGGGATGGCTTTTACTTGGATTGGAAAGCGGCCATTGAAAACCCTGTGCTGTTTCTCACCAATAACTGTATTGGGAAACATTTACATAACTGTTTACCCACTGAGGTAGCAGGATTAATTTGGGAGCATGTGGAAATAGCCCTAGAAAGTGATGAGATCCAAGTTATTGAGTCCCCAATCAGACAAGATGGTAAACTCCGCTACTTTGAGGCTCGTATTGTTAAAAGTGGGTTAGATGAAGTTGCTGTTATTGTCCAGGATATCACTGAGCGTATTGAAGCACGACTCACCCTAGCACAAGTCAATGATGCTTTGGAAGTCAGAGTTCAACAACGTACCGCTGCTCTGAGGAAAGCGAACCAAGCACTCAAGGGGGAGATTATTGAGCGCCAGAAGGCAGAAGAGCAGTTGCGGCAGAGTGAAGAGCGGTTTCGTAATGTTGTAGAAATTAGTAGCAATTGGATGTGGGAGATGGATGAAAATGCTGTCTATACCTACGCTAGTCCCAAAGTCTGGGACTTACTCGGTTATGAACCATCAGAAGTAGTTGGCAAAACTCCCTTTGACTTAATGTCACAGGAAGAGGCAAAACGTGTGATGGAAATTTTGGCTTCCTTTACCGTTTTAAAACACCCCTTTAGCAACTTGGAAAATACCAGAATTCACAAAAATCGTCAGTTAGTGGTTCTGGAAACCAGTGGTGTACCAATTTTTGATCGTATTGGCAAGTTTTGTGGTTATCGAGGGGTTGATAGAGATATCACTAAACGGAAAGAAACGGAAGTAGAAATTATAAATGCACTGGCTAAAGAGAAACAACTTGGGGAGCTAAAATCCCGGTTTATTACCATGACATCTCACGAATTTCGTACCCCTCTAACCACGATTTATTCATCAGCAGAGTTACTGGAACATTACGGAACAAAATGGTCAGAATATAAAATAAATAATCACCTACATCGCATTCAAAACATGGTTCAACATATGACCAGACTTTTGAATGATATATTGCTGATTGGCAAGGTAGAATCTGGTAAAATAGAGTTAAAATTAACCCCGATAGACTTGGAAAGTTTTTGCACCGATTTAATTTATCAAATCCAGCTTAATGACCGAAATTATCACACAATAAAATTTACTTATAGCTTAGAAAAGTTTGAAAATAAATTAGGTAGTAATCATGGAAGAAATAATGCGGCTAGTTCGTTCTCATCCGCCCGACCGTATATGGATGAAAAATTGCTTAGGCAAATTTTGGAGAATTTGCTGAGTAATGCACTGAAGTATTCTCCCAAAGGTAGCACGGTTGAGATTAAACTCACTTGCTCTGCCAATCAGGCTATCTTTAAAATCAGCGATCAAGGTATTGGTATTCCTGAAGAAGACCAAGGACTACTCTTTGAGACCTTCTATCGAGGTACGAATGTCGGTACAATTACCGGCACTGGCTTAGGACTGGCAATTGTCAAAAAGTGTCTCGATATCTACCAAGGTCAAATTGATCTAGAAAGTGAGGTAACTGTCGGTACAACGTTTACTGTAACCCTGCCAATATATTACGTGCTATCAAATTAATGATGAGAAAAATATTAGTTATTGAAGATGAAGAGTTTGTCCGGGAAAACATTATAGAACTCCTGGACGCTGAAGGGTTTGATGTCATTGGAGCAGAAAATGGTCGTGTTGGTGTTAATTTAGCTAAAGGAACTATCCCAGATTTAATTATCTGTGATGTCATGATGCCGGAAATGGACGGTTACAGTGTCTTAACATCCCTGCGTCAAGACTCAATGATGGCAACAGTTCCCTTTATTTTTTTAACCGCAAAGGCGGCTAAAAATGATTTTCGTCAGGGTATGGAACTAGGGGCAGACGACTATATTACCAAACCCTTTACCAGAGCAGAGCTCCTAGGGTCAATTGCCAGTAGACTCAAAAAAAAAGCTGCTGTTCATAAGCATTACAATACTGAACTTCAGGAAGCTAAAAATAAACTCAATTACTTGATCCACCATGACAGCTTGACAAACCTACCTAATCGCCTGTCGTTGCGAGAACGGTTTAAGCAAGTAAAACAACACATCGACGATAATCAAAAACTGGTTACCTTTCTGTGTTTGGGTTTAGATCGGTTTAATCAAGTTAACAATAATCTGGGTCATTTTTGGGGAGATTACTTACTAAAATTTGTGGCTGAAAGCCTCACTAATTGTGTGGATATTCAGGGTACAGTTGCTCGTTTAAATGGCGATAAATTTGCCGTTATTATAGCCACAGCTCAACACAAAAAAGATGTCATAAATGTTGTCAAAAGCATTCTTGAGAGCCTCTATCAAACCATCGTTCTGGATGATCAAGAAGTTTTTATAACCGCCAGTATTGGTATTGCAATTTATCCCCGTGATGGTGAAGACGTTGAACAATTACTCAATCATGCCAACCAGGCGATGCTTCAGGCAAAGCGTCACGGTGGTGATCAATATCAGTTTTACACCAGTGCCTTGAATGTCAATTCTTCAAATCATCTTACCTTGCAGAGTAGCTTACGCTATGCTTTGGAACGGGAAGAATTCCAGGTTTACTATCAACCCCAAATCAGTCTCGAGACAGGAAAAATTGTTGGTGCTGAAGCTCTATTACGTTGGCATCATCCAGAACTTGGTTTGATTCCACCAGCAAAATTTATTCCGATTGCGGAAGAAACGGGTCTAATTCTATCCATTGGAGAATGGATATTACAGCAGGCTTGTCAGCAAGCTAAAGTCTGGCAAAATGATGGATATACCTCTTTTCGTATAGCAGTAAATATATCAGGTCGTCAATTTAATAAACCGGAATTTTACCATAATTTAGTCAAGATTTTGCAGTCAACTGAGTTAACCTATCGAACTCTAGAACTAGAACTAACTGAAAGTATACTAGTAAAAAACACTGAGACGGCTATTCGTCAGTTAAATGATCTAAAAAACCTAGGCTTAGAAATTGCAATTGATGATTTTGGTACCGGATATTCTTCATTAAGCTATTTACAACAATTTCCCTTTGACGTTCTCAAAATTGATCAGTGCTTTGTCCGTAATATTGTGCAGAAACCTAACCAGGCTGCTATTACTAAGGCTATTATACAAATGGCAAAAAGTTTAAATCTACAACTGATTGCTGAAGGAGTAGAAACTCAAGAAGAATTGGATTTTATTTATTCTCATAAATGTGATCGAGTTCAGGGTCATTTGATTAGTAGGGCTTTACCAGCGTCGGAATTTAAACGTTTACTCAATAGCGGTATTGGCTTCCCACTACCTCAAGTCAATTAGATTAGTTTCACAAAGCGCAAAAAAATGGTAAGAACAAAAATTATGTTAATTGAAGATGAACCTTCAGTACGAGAAAATATACTGGAGTTACTGGAAGCTAAATATTTTGAGGAGATTGCTGGTAGGAATGGTCGGATTAGTATCGAGTTAGACCATTATAAACGCTAAATTTATTATTTAAGATGTTATAATGCCAAAAATTGATGGCTATAAGGTATTGCATGCGTTGCGCAAACATCCTGCTACGGCAACCATTCCTTTTATGTTTCTCACAGCTAGAGCTGAAAAAACTGATCAGCGCCAAGGAATGGAATTAGGAGCAGATGATTATCTGACCAAGCCATTTACTAGAGTAGAACTACTAGGAGCAATTACTACTCGATTGTAAAAGCAAGCTGCCCTTGAGTTGCAAAAAGATAAAAAACTGGATGATTTGCGCAGCCATATTAAACTGTCTTTGCTCTATGAAATGGATAAACCCCTAAATCGGATTCTGGATATTTCCAAACTAATCATGGAGAAATGGTAGAGTTTGGAACGATATCAAATTAAGACTATGGCAGAAGATATCCATCAGTCTGCTGAACGGTTATTAAGGTTAATTCAGAACTTTTGACTTTATGCAGAGCTTGAAATGAACGCTACAGATTCCAAAAAATAATAAAATCTGCGAAAGACTACCAGTAAATTACCTAATCCGGTTCTGGCTAATTTGATTCAGAATATTGCTCAAAAAACAGGACGGGTTGCGGATTTGCAATTAGATTGGGAAGAGGCTACTATTGCTAGGTCGCCAAACCGACTTAATAAAATGTTGGAAGAGTTAATTAATAATGCCTTTAAATTATCACAAGAGGGAACACCTGTTTGGGGAAATAGCTATTCAGAAAATAATACCTTGATCTTGTCAGTCCACGACAAGGGGCAAGGGATATCTGAAGCTGAAATGGCCGAATTGAAAGCTGACTTACAATGTAAAGGTAACTTTTACGAACAACAAGGCTCAGGGTTGGGGCTGCTGATTGCTAAACGTCTAGCTGAGTTACACGGTGGTAAATTAAGAATAGATAGTACACTAGGAGAACAAACTACAGTGCAAGTAATGCTACCCCTAATCTCCAAAGGGCTAATCCCTTGACCAAAAACCATTTAGGATATAGCATTTACCATGGACTTTCTTTCCTTCAGTTGGTAGCTATCCTAGGAGAGAGAATAGTCTATTTTAGGAGATGACTTGGGTAGGTTATATGCTTAAACCAAGAAGTGGAGGTATTTTGTAACTTGGGTAGTAATTAACTTAACCGTTATGGCAGGACATAGTAAATGGGCAAATATTAAGCGTCAGAAAGCGAGGGTGGACGCAGTTAAAGGTAAGACCTTTGCTAAAATATCTCGGGAGATTATAGTAGCTGCTCGCAATGGCATCCCGGATCCGGAGGGTAATTTTCAGCTGCGGCAAGCGGTGGAAAAGGCTAAGGCAGCAGGGATTCCCAATGAGAACATTGAAAGAGCGATCGCAAAAGGAGCCGGTACCCTAGGCAATGAGAGTGACAATCTTGAAGAGATTCGCTATGAGGGTTATGGTCCAGGAGGCGTTGCTATCTTGATAGAAGCTTTTACTGATAATCGGAATCGGACAGCAGCTGACCTGCGTTCAGTATTCACTAAGAATGGTGGTAATCTGGGTGAAACAGGCTGCGTTAGCTGGATGTTTGAGCAAAAGGGTGTCGTTACGCTTACGGGTGATATCACAGAGGACCATTTGTTTGAAGCATCCCTTGAAGGGGGAGCTCAAACTTATGAGTTGAACGAAGATTCTGAAGGTGTAACGGCTGAGGTATTTACAGAAGTTAGCAACCTGGAAAACCTGAGTCAAATCTTGAAAAATCAGGGCTTTGAGGTCAGTGAGGCGCAGTTGCGCTGGATTCCTAGTAATACGGTGGAAGTGACTGACCCAGATCTGGCGCGGACGCTTTTGAAATTAATGGATGCCCTGGAAGACTTGGAGGATGTACAAAATGTCACCGCCAATTTCGAGATGTCTGATCAGCTGATGTCCCTGAGCATGATCTAGCAGATAGAATATTATAGACCACTATAGGTGATTTTAAATGTTTCTATCTGCCAAGACAAAGCAAAAGCGAACAGATGACCAAAAGGTCGTAATGGCTAGATGCGCAGGCATCGCTCCCCCCCGATTGGGCAAGAGGAGGGTTTTAGCTAAGTCCGGTGCTTTGTCCCAGGATGGATACAAGCCAAACCATCTCATCTTCAAGCAGTTATTAAATAACCAGCCTCTCAAACTCACGTTCAAGAATGGGCAAACAGCTTGTGCTATTCAACTGGATCATTCTGTGGACTTGTCTGCTGCCCTGAACCAAATCGGTCTTCACGGCTCCCGTCCGGTTCTAGTGGTAGTCGGGGGGGCAAGTAATATGAGTGATATGAGTATGGCTCGTCTGCGCTTGTTGTTTGTCAATGTACTAGCTCCCATTGCTGAAACCCTGGGAGCATGTGTGGTGGATGGTGGTACCGATACTGGGGTAATGCAGATGATGGGGCAAGCTCGTGCTGAGATTGCTGGCACCTTTCCCTTAGTAGGTATTGCCCCAGTGGGCAAGATTGCGCTTCCTGATGCACCCCCCTCGTATTCTGGTGAAACATCACTGGAGCCACATCATACTCATTTTGTGCTGATTCCTGGGTCTACCTGGGGTGATGAATCCCCCTGGTTGGCTCGTATAGCTACTACCCTGGCAGACGGAAAGCCATCAGTCACAGTAATGGCTAACGGTGGGGCGATTACCTTGCTAGACTTATTTGAAAACAAGAAAGCTGGACGACCATTGGTAGTTCTTGGCGGCAGTGGTCGGTTGGCAGATGAAATTACTATGGCAGTAAGCTATCCAGAACAAGAAGCACGAGAATCTGTTACGGAACTATTACAACCAAATCACTTACAACAAAATCACTTGACCTGTTATGACCTCTCACAACCATTCAGTGAATTGACTAAAATCATCATGGAGGGACTGACGAGACAGTCAAGGTACACATTGACACTCCCCGTCCGCTGAAGAACGGGGATTCTTGGCTCTACGACTCGTCTTGCTATCCCTTGCCGGAGCCAGGAAAAGTAGAGGACAAATCTCCCCGAGCGTTTAGATCATTGACCTAGGTTTCGGTGTGCCCCACCGTACCTTTTTTATATGGATAGACAGATACTTTTTCTTATCTAATTTTTTCATAGACGTTAAAGCCGTTAGACCAAATTACGCAATACGTATCTAATACATATTTTTTACGTTGTCTACTTATGATTAGATAATACCTATCTAAATATTAGTTTATTACTTATGGTTTTATTATAGCACATGGAAAAGCCGTCCTACAAGGACGGGGCGCGATTACCCAAAATTTTTGGTAAAAAGCACATAGACTAAAGCACATAGACTGCACATAGACTGTCATGACGTCAGAAGTTGAGGCTACATACTCCCCTGGGCCAAGCCCAACCCTCAAACGTGCTTGGGAACGTCAGCGTACCTATAGCAAAAATGCCACAGGGGCTCAGAAACGTTTCTTTCTGCTGCGGATAGGAATTCTGGTATTGAGTGTGTTGGCTACTTTGCTAGCTGTGGTCCACTCAATGTTGGTAGAACGCCTCACTGAGTCACACCACACGGTCAAAGTGATTCACTACGTTCTTCTACTAGTGCCAATTGCTCTAAGTGTACTACTAGCAGGTGCAGTTAAGTTCGACAAAGGTGGCAATTGGATTCTGTTACGGGGTAGTGCCGAGGCAATTAAAAGGGAAATTTACTGTTACCGTGCGCAAGTTGGGGAATACAGTGATAACACGTCCCGGGATGCTAAGCTGGCACGTAAGGTCAAGGTGATTAGTCAAAGGCTAAAGGGAACCACAGTTCACCACACTAGTTTTAGCCCCTACGAGGGGGAACTTTCCCGCAGAAAACGCTCATCCTTAAGCAAAGACAAGAAAAGCAACGACAAGAAACGTCAGGAAGCTCAACAGCATAATCAAGACGATAAGTTTTCTGACCTAACCCCCGAAAACTACCTAGTCTGGCGAGTGGAAGACCAGTTTAAGTGGTACCGAAAGCGAACTAGGAAACTTGACATACAATTGCATGGCTACCAGTGGGGAGTATATATCTTGGGTGGTGTGGGTTCATTTCTGGTGGCGCTCGGTGAAGACACCTGGGTGGCGGTCACTACAGCCTTAGCTGCGGCATTTTCTAGTTTCCTGGAATTGAAACGGGTTGAGACAACGCTGATTGCCTACAACCAAGCAGCTGATGATTTGTACGATATAAGCACTTGGTGGCATGGTCTCTCAGACCAGGAAAAATTGGAGAAATTTGAGTTATTGGTGATCAGTACAGAGAAAACCATCCAAAGCGAAAATGTAGGTTGGGTGCAAGAGATGAATGATGCACTAGCAGAACTCTATGGTGAAACCGAGCAGTCGGAGGCTAAGGGAAAAAACCCATCTCCGTCTCAGAAAGTGGATACGAAATGATATCATTAATAACCTTGACAGGTTGGCTTTATTGTGGTAATCGTTCAGCCCATGGGCAGAGCATCTGAGGTGACACCTAAATCCTGACCATTGTTCACCTGCTCCCCATCCGTTACCCATCCGTTACCCATCCGTTACCCATCCGTCACCCCTATTTCCTTCTCACAACTCTTCAAGCTTGCTCGATTTACGAAATCCAGGGTGTTACAAGTGTAGTGTTAAGTAGATCTCCTCACTTAGACCCCTGGGCAAATGACTACATTTTTCGATGCCTTTATCTCCTACGGACGTGCTGACAGCAAAGCCTTTGCTACTAAACTTGAAGCTAGACTAACACAATTGGGCTTAACTGTCTGGTTTGACCAGAAGGACATTCCGCCTGCTGTCGATTGGCAGCATCAGATTGATAATGGCATTGAGAGAAATCATAACTTCATTTTTATCATTTCCCCCCATGCCGTTAATTCAAAATACTGCCTCAAAGAAATTGAACTGGCTATTAAATACAATAAACGCATTATTCCTTTAGTGCATGTTAAATCCCCTCGGGAGAAAATTCCTACGATTATCCGTAAACTGAACTGGATCTATTTCCAAGATAAAATCAACGATTTTGAAGCGTCCTTTAAACAATTAATGAATTCTATCCGTAAGCATGCTGATTATGTAGAACAGCATACTCGGTTTTTAGTTAAAGCTCTGGAGTGGGACAGAAATCAACAACAAACTAACCACCTGTTAATCCAGTCAGAACGGATTCAAGCTGAATCTTGGTTAAAGGTACGGTTTCAAAAAGATCAGGCTCCTTGTGTGCCAACGGATTTACATTGTGAGTTTATTTGTGAAAGCATCAAAAATGCCAATAATTTAATGACCCAAGTGTTTATATCTTATTCTGATAAAGATCAAGATATAAAGGATAAACTTGGCAAAACCCTGATGCGGGAAGGAATCACAATCTGGAAACCTGAAACGGATATTAAAACCGGTATAGACTTCCAAGCGGCAATCAACCAAGGAATTGAGGAAGCTGATAATGTCATTTACTTAATTTCACCCAATTCGATTCAATCAAAATACTGTCAGCAAGAGCTTGAACACGCCTTTGCTCACAATAAACGGATTATATCCCTACTGATTGAAGACACGGAAATTGACCAAATACCACCGAAAATTCGCTCATTACAATTCCTGGATTTTACTAAGTCTAACCATGAAGCAAACTACCGCTTCATGGCTGCTCAATTATTAAAAGAATTAAATCAAGATGCTCTCTATTACGAAGAGCATAAGCTTTTGTTAGTCAAAGCGCTAAAATGGCTGACCCAAAACCGCAATTATAGCATTTTATTGCGGGGTCACAATTTAAACTATTACGAAAACTGGCTGAACGTAAATTGGCAACGCCTGGAACATCCACCCCTAGAGTTACATGAAGAATTCCTTGCTGCTAGCACGAATCAACCAACGGAATCTTATCTAGACGTTTTTATTTCTTATTCTCGTACTGATTCAGATTTGGCTAGGAAGTTAAATGAGGCATTGCAGTTACAGGGTAAAACGACTTGGTTTGACCAAGAAAGTATTCCTCCGAGCAGTGATTTTCAGGAGGAAATCTATCGTGGAATTGAACAGTCTGATAATTTCTTATTTATTATTTCCCCTGCTTCGGTAAATTCACCCTACTGTGCTGGGGAGGTAGACTATGCTCAGACATTAAATAAACGGTTTGTGACTGTGCTTTCTATACAGGTACCAGCAAAAATGCTACATCCTGGATTAGCTAGCATCCAGTGGATTGATTTCAACAGGCATGGTGGAGATTTTTATCCCAATTTAAGTGAATTGGTCAGAACCCTTGATACTGACCGAGAGCATGTGCGCAGTCACACCAAATGGTTGCAGCGAGCTAGGGAATGGCAGCAGTCTAACCAAGATACAGATTTGCTGTTGCGTGGCAGCGAATTTTCTATTGCCCAACAATGGTTGCTTGATGCCGAGACCAATGATAAACAGCCGACTGCGACACCTTTACACAAGGAATATATTGCTAAAAGTCGGGATGCCATATCGATTTTGAGAAAACGGGAAAAGCGTCGATTAGTCATCTTACGGTTGTCCCTTACTTTGATGAGTACAGCATTTGCAGCAGCTGTTGGCTTTGGCTTGGTTGCTTTCATGCAATGGAAACGAGCAGAAACAGTTAGCGAAGGTCACATTAATGCTCTGAGTCGATATTCACTGGCTCTGAGAAAATCACATCAGGAATTTGATGCCCTGATCGAAGCAATCAGGGCTGCACGGCAACTGCAAAAACAGAGACGCAGTGTAAAACCTGAAACTGAGAGTCTGGTTAGGACAGCATTGCACGGAGCAGTGTCTTGGGTTAGAGAATACAACCGTTTGGTAGGCCATAACAGTTGGGTTACTAGTGTTAGTTTTAGCCCTGACGGTAATCTGATTGCTTCTGCTAGTAAAGACCATACTGTCAAACTGTGGAGCCGCAACGGTCAGGCACTCCAAACCTTGAAGGGACATGACGGTACCGTTTGGAATGTGAGTTTCAGCCCAGATGGCAAGACTATTGCTACAGCTAGTCAGGATAAGACGGTCAAACTGTGGAGCTTAGACGGGAAAAACCTCCAAACCTTTAAAGGACATCAGCGTGGAGTGCGGAGCGTGAGTTTTAGTCCGGACGGCAGGATGCTGGCTACGGCTAGTAACGATAATACTGTCAAGCTGTGGAGCCTCAATGGCAAGCAACTCCAAACTTTTGAGGGGATTGCGGCTGGATATCGCAGCATCAGCTTTAGTCCGGATGGCAAAATTCTGGCTTCTGCTGGAAGTAACAATACTATCAAACTCTGGCACCTGGACGGCAGAAGTATGGCAACGTTCAAGGGGCATAAGGCTGAGGTTTATAGCGTCAGTTTCTCACCCCAAGGCAAGATGATTGCTTCTGCTAGTGAGGATAAGACTATCAAACTCTGGAGCCTTGATGGTCGGAAACTGAAGACTTTTCCAAAGAAATTAGCTGGAGTCAGAAGCGTCAGGTTCAGCCCGGATGGCAAAACCCTCGCCTCTGCTAGTCGGGATAAAACCGTTAAACTCTGGAGCCTTGATGGCTCGGAACTCCAAACCTTCCGAGGGCATCAGGCTGGGGCTTATGACCTTAGCTTTAGTCCAGATGGCAAGACTCTGGCTAGTGCTAGTGAAGATAAAACCATTAAACTCTGGCGCTTAGATGCCAAAACACCTCGCACCTTCAAGGGTCATAAGAGTTTAGTCTGGAGTGTTAGTTTCAGCCCAGATGGCAAAACTTTGGCTAGTGCTAGTGAAGATAAAACTGCTAAACTATGGCATTTAGATTATACCTGTAGCAAGCAAGGATTAGGGGAAATAAGGTCTAGTAAAACTATCAATCTACTGGATTTTTGTTTGACTCCAAACGTTCTAGAAAACCACAGAGATGTAGTGTTTAGTGTGAGTTTTAGCCCGGATGGCAAAACTATTGCTACGGCTAGCCGGGATAGTAAGGTTAGACTTTGGAGTAAGGATGGTAAAAAAATCCAAACACTCCAGGGGCATAAGGCTGGAGTCTTTAGCGTTAGTTTCAGCCCTGACAGTCAGACGATTGTATCTGGCAGTTGGGATCAAGCTGTTAAGCTTTGGAGTTTTAAAGGAACAGAACCCCAAAGGTTTAAAAAGCTTAGGGCTGCGATTAGAAGTGTTAATTTTAGTCCCGATGGTCTGATGATTGCTGCTGGTAGTGATGATAATACTATTAAGCTTTGGAGTCGCGAAAATTTATGTAATGGTGAATTAAAACCAGCAAACTTAAAACCAGCAAACTTAAAACCAGCAGTTGGATCAGACCATAACATAAATTTTTTGCCTTTTTGCTTAACTCCTACTATCCTCAAAGGTCATGATGATGTGATCTGGAGTGTCAGTTTTAGTCCCGACAGTCAGATGCTTGTCTCTGGTAGTGAGGACGAAACGGTTAAACTTTGGAGTAGAGACGGTAAAGAAATCCGAACTCTCAAAGGGCATCAGGGTAAGGTGTTTAGCGTTAGTTTCAGCCCAGATGGCAAGATGATTGCTTCGGCTAGTGGTGACAAAACGGTTAAACTCTGGAATTTGAAGGGGCAAGAAATTGAAACTCTGATTGGACATAATGATGGGGTTTTTAGCCTCAGTTTCAGTCCCGATGGCAAAATCCTGGCTTCATCTGACTCCAATGGCAATGTGATTATGTGGGATATGGATATAAGTTTAGATTTCAATGACCTTCTGGGTCGGGCTTGTAATTGGGTAGGGGATTATCTCAAGCACAATGCTGAAATCGAT
>NZ_JAAHGN010000720.1:0-3939 GCF_010672485.1 Moorena sp. SIO2C4
TCGAATTTGAGAGCGTACTACATCTAAACCTACTCCCCTACCAGACAGTTCACTGACTTTAGCTGCGGTAGAAAATCCTGGCTCAAAAATCATCTTTAACAGGCGGGATGGGGGAGCTTTAGCAATTTGTTTGGCTGACAACAATCCCTTGACCAATACTTGGTTACGAATGCGTTCAATATTGAGACCTTCACCGTCATCCTTGACTTGAATGATGGTTTGATTGCCTTTATGGTAAGCCCGAATTTCAATTTGTCCTTGCTCTGATTTACCTCGTTTCCGCCGAATTTGAGGGGATTCAATGCCATGATCAAAAGCATTCCGGAGTAAATGTAGTAAGGGGTCATAAAGTTTTTCCAGGACTGCTCTATCCACCAAAACTCCTGTACCACTAAGCTTGAGTTTGGCTGGCTTGTGGTGTTGGGTAGAAAGATCCCGTAAAGCCCGGGGAAAGCGGTTGAGTACTTGACCCAGAGGCAACATCCGCGCCCACATCAGCTCGTCTCGTAGCTGAGAAAGCATTTGCCGCTGTTGTTCCAAGGTCTGATCAGACTGCTGGGCAAATAGGGTTATATCCCCCACGGCTTCTTTAAGCAGCATCATTTCTTCTTGTAGTCCTTGGATCAAAGCATGGACGTTGCTATAGCTATCCATTTCCAAGGAATCAAATAGGGGTTTGTTCAATGGGTCTGACTCACTCTCTAGACTCTTTTGGCCTGACCACGTTACCGATTGCTGGGATAAGTTTCGCTCACCAACAGAATTCGTCCCTTGCTGATTCCACTCATTCTTACTAAGGGAGGCAAAGCTAGGATTTGAGACCATTGATCCAGCACTTGAGGCACTCGCTAGACTCTGATCAGATAAGTCTTGTAATTGACTAACAATGGTTTGACAAAGGTCAAATCTTTGGGTAAGTTCCCGCACTGCTCCTTGTAATTGTTCATTTTGCAGCCCAATACTATTGCGGTTGATCACCAGTTCCCCTACCTGATTGTTCATCCGTTCTAGTCGCTTTAAGTTAACCCGGACTGAACTCTCAGGGGAAATAGAGGTTGGACTTTGGCTGGGATGCTCTGACGGCTTAGAAGTAGCTCGATTAGGTTGAATAGGTTGATGCTGCTGGGATTTACCCGATTGAGTGGATGGGTTAATAGCTAATTCATTGGCTAGGAATGCCGCTGCTGGTAGCGTTGGTGGTGATGGAACATCTGAAGCAGGCATATCCTGGAGCGGTGGCAGGCTTTCAAAGATTTGTTCAATCTTTTCCACTGCGGCTTCCAGGGTTTTTGGGACCTCTAGGGATGAGTTCTTCCGGGGAGCAGAAGCAGTGCTTGATGGATTGGGCGAGTTCGCTACTGGTTTAGATCCTGGGGTAGGGTCAGCCTTAGAGTTACTCAGGTCTTGCTCCGAGCGTTGAACAGTTTCTGCGGTCGGGGAAATGGTTTCCTCTGGGAAAGATGCTTCTTCCTCTTGGACTGGGTTAACTTGATCCTCTGAAGGTGTAGATTGATCAGATGGTAGGTCAAGACTTGCTTGCCCCAAGTCACTAGTTCTGAGATCAGCAACAATCGGTGCGCTCAGAGGAACTTCCTGAGCTGGCAGGTTCACTTGGGGCTGCTGGCCAGTGGTTTCCTGGCCTAGAGCAACGTCTTCAAAGAGTAAGGTCTGTTGATCTTGGTTAAAGTTACTAAAAATATCAGTAACATCAGCTGAGTCGGTAACCTTCCAAGATGGTGGGTCAACAGTTGCTTGATCTAGGTCAGTTTCCTGATCGGCAAGGGTGGGTGAGGTCTCGAAAGTCTCTTCACCTAGTGGATTGAGTTGGGATGGTTCGGTAGCGGTTTGCTCGGATAAGGTAAAGTCATCAAAGGCATTGGTTGCTTCGCCTAGGTTAAAGTCACTAAAGATATCTTCAAATTCAGAGGTGGTATTTAGACTATTTGTGATGTCATTAGTCGGAGCGGCAGGAGCTTGTGTTAAAGCAACTAGAGCAGTCGAGGGATTTCCCCCTTGAGTGCGATCGCCTGCTAGTACAGCAGCTCGTCCTGTTGTAAAATCAGCTAGGGCCAGTTCAATAATTTTCAGGACTTGGTGGGGATTTTGCTCTACTGCCGCTATAGCCGTTTGGGCAATCGCGCCAAATCCGGACAAGTTCAGTAACTCGGCAAAGCCAGCAAATACCTCTGCTTGTGCCTTTAATTCCCCCACGACCTCATAATTTTGGGGATTGGCTAAAACCGCAGCAAGACGTTCTAGTCCCTGAGCCACATCAACCTCAAAAATAGAGGATACAATATCAATACCTAAGTCACCGGAACTAGGAATGTAGTTATGAACCTGTGTAAGGGCATCACCGAGTCGTTCTTCAATCTGGGCATAAGTGGATTGAGCACTGGCTAGCGCTTGCTCTGGGTCAAAATAGCCTTCCTGAATTTGCTGGATGAGGGGGTTCCGGAGGCAGTCATAAGCTTTGAGCAGCAAGCTTTCTAGCTCAGTATCAAGTTGTACCTCGTCGCTGTAGAAAGCCTTGAAGATATCTTCGAGACGATGAGCCAAGGTTTTAATTGCCTCTAGCCCAACACTGGCAGCACCTCCCTTAATGGAGTGAGCGGCTCGCATTAAATCGTGGATTTTAGCCGTGCTTCGTTCTTGCTGGAGATTCAGTAAACCTGTCTCGATCAGTTGCAACAGCTCTGGTGCCTCTTCGATAAAAAACTGATAGGCTTGGTCTTGGATCTCAGAGTGAGTTGCCATGGTTCTTCATTGGTCATTGGTCAAGAGAAAATTGCAAATTGGTCATTGGTCATTGGTCATTGGTCATTAACAACATAACTAATAACTACAATGACACTAACTCACCTTGAACTTGCCTACACTATCTTGCAGTTCCTCAGCCACTGTTAGCAGTTCTTTGAACGAGTTAGATACTTGGCTGACTTCTGTGGATGTTCTATTCGCGATCGCTGCTACGTCAGTCATAGTTTCAGTAACTGAAACGCTTGCTTGGGTTTGATCAACAGCTGTGATGGCAATTGCTTTGACCAATTCATTGATCTTGACCGTTACGGCAGTAATTTGATTCAAACTCTGCCTGGTGTCATCCACCAGTTGAGTCCCAACTACCACTTGCTCAGTTCCCTCTTCCATAGCGGCTGCCACCTCATTGGTTTCCGCCTGAATGTCTGCTACCAGCTTTTCAATTTCCGCCGTTGCCTCCGCCGATTGATGAGCCAACGCTCGTACTTCATCAGCAACTACTGCAAAGCCTCGACCAGCTTCCCCAGCACGAGCCGCCTCAATAGCGGCATTGAGGGCTAACATATTGGTTTGCTCAGCAAAGCCACTAATCAGGTTGACTACCTTAGAAATCTTTTGGGACGATTCCCCAAGACGTTTGACCTTCTTAGCCGTACTACCTACAGTTTCCCGAATCGCCATAAAACCTTCCACAGTGAGGTTCATAGCAGCATCCCCAGCTTCCACCGTCTGAGCTGCTTGTTTGACTGCGGCTTCGGCTTCAGAGGCACTGGCAGCCACAGAGCGAGTTGAGACTGTCATGTCATGAATTTTTTGTAAAGCATTAGCAATTTCCTCCGCCTGTCGTAAAGCTTCTGTGGATAGCTCTCGGATGGCTGCTTCATCTTGAGTAGTGGTGCTAGTGACTTGCTTGGTTGCCTGTTGGACTTGCAGTACAAGTTTCCGCAAGCTTTCGATGGTAGCATTGTAGGAATCGGCAATAGTTCCCAATTCATCGGCAGTGACCTGGGCTCGAATGGTGAGGTCTCCTTTACTTACTGGCTCTACTTCCATCAACAGTTCTAGAGCACGCTTTTGCAGCTCCTCTTTGAGCTGGCGCTGTTCCTGAGCAAGGTTTTCGGCTTCTTGGCGGGCTGCCTCCATTTTTTCTAAGGACATGGCTCGCTCCATAACATTGCA
>NZ_JAAHGN010000721.1:0-3937 GCF_010672485.1 Moorena sp. SIO2C4
TCTTAGGTAAACTGCCAGGTGCTACTATTACTGTCCCCACTCAAGCATCAGGACGGCCCTATCGGGATGTTGAGGCTGGGCGCTGGAGTGCTGCCAAAATTCAATGGGCGAGGGACAACAACATTGTTAGTGGCTATCCTGATGGCACCTTCCGACCAAATAAGTCCGTAACTCGCGCCGAATTGATGGCAGTACAAAAAAAAGCTGCTGAATTTGCCAAAAGCCTGCAAGGGCAGCCAGGGGTACTCGTTTCTACTGAGTCAGTCACACAATTTTCCGACACCGAAGGTCACTGGGCTGTTGCTCTGATTTCTGAAATGTCTGCCTACTGCCAAGTGGCATCTCCCCTCAACGAAAGGGGTAACGCTTTCTTGCCCGATTCTCAAGCACGCCGGAACTATGCCGCTGCTGCTACTCTGCGTATGCTCAACTGTGTCCAGCAGCCCATTACTCAGAAGTAGCACATTATCCTTTAAGAAGCCCACAACAAACGTCTGTTGATCAGACCTCAAGTAAACAACCTCAGCTATCAGCGTGTCGCGTATCAGCTGATAGCTTACATCACCTGATGATATCAATTCCGGTACCCTGGGATTGATCACAAACCCGATTGAATACTGCCCCAAAGTCTCTATTTTATTCCTCCCTCCCTGAACTCTGTCTGTTGGCCGTTTTCCGTCGCTTCTCACCAACAAATAGAGATGTAAACCAGAGATACGGCGGTTTGCATAACTATCAGGTACACAGGATTTTTTCCCCTCTTCCCTCTTCCCTCTTCCCTCTTCCCTCTTCCGAACGCGCCCCGCGTGGCCCACGGCCTCAGTCCCTGCTCCCTGCTCCGAAGTCCCTAAAAACCGAGAAGTTTGTACCTTGAATTGCAAACCGCTGTATAAACGTGAAGACTAGAAATTAATCCGGAAAAAAAACTGTAAAGATTTGATGAAGTAAGTGATTTTTTAGTGACATCGAATCATAATTATGTCATCTATAGTAATGGTAATTGATAAAAAAATTCCCATTATAGCAGTCGAAGTAAAGCTTAAGACATCTTCTGCTCCCTGCTCCGAAGTCCCTTTCAACTAAAAGACTATGTCCTAAACTATACTTCCCTTGCTATACTATAGCGAGTAGGAATACATACTTTTAGCTATTATCCAATAATCAGCCATTATTTAGTTAAGTAAAAGTTAAAAATATTTCGATTTAAAAAAGTTTCATATCCAATCTAGCAATCGTTATTATATAACTTTTGAAAATATTTCATGTACTCCAATAGGGATTTATCATAACACCAAAAACTACTCGGAGCTCTTTCCTACTATTCCCTATTCCCTGTTCCCTATTCCCTAAAAAGGAGAGGATAATAGTAATTATGCCAACATTTGAGGCAGAAGACACAACTAGGCTGAGTCTAGAGAACTACATAGTTTTTGATAGTGACATTGCTTCCGGTGGCCAAGCTATCGAGATTCCCAAAACCAATACTAGTGAACCAGCATTCATTCGTTTAACCTGGACAGAAGCTGACGGTCCTGCTGGTAACTATAATTTTAATATTGCCCATTTTGATGAATCAGATGGCAGAGCTACCCTGACACTTCGTGTCAACAGTATCCCAATTAGTAGATATATTTTCAATAAAAACCCAGGAGAAAAGGGCAATCCACCCATAGACACACCCAATTCTGGTAATTATATCGGGTTGACTGGTTCTATATTTGATGGTTTATCCAATCCTAATCCCATCTTTGAAGACGTAGCACTGACTCCAGGGGATCAGATTGAAATCTCTGCCGTGGCGGATAGTTTGGGGAATCAAACCGATGAACTAGCGCGGATCGACGTTATTGAAATAACACCAGCAGTGGAAGCTGGCCCAGTTATTACTTTTCCTGAACTTACCATTACCCCTACTGATGGCACATTAGCCGAAACTGTGCCAAAAAGTGGTGGTATTACCATCACCCGTACCGGAGACATTAGTCAAAGCCTAGAGGTAACTTACACGGTCAGTGGCACCGCTAGCCCCTCAGATTACAAGCCCATCCTAACTGGTACCGTTACTATTCCAGAAGGTCAGGAGTCAGTAGATCTCAAGCTTACCCCAATTGCCGATGGTATAGCAGAAGGGGAAGAAACTGTCATTATTACCCTTGAGAATAGTCCCGACTATCAATTAGGTGAGACTCCCAGTGCCACTTTCACCATTACCGACAATGACCAATCCACTATCAGCGAGAGTGTGACTATTTTCTGGCGTAATGACGAGACCGGAGTCAATGGTGCTTGGCTGATGGATGGTCTCGACTTAGCTCAAGCCGTAACAATTCATTCACCAACAGAAGCAGCGGACAGTCCTTGGCAAATGCAGGGTGCAGGGGATTTCAACGCTGATCAACAACAGGATCTTCTCTGGCGTAATACCTCTACTGGTGAAACTGGCATCTGGTTGATGGCAGGATCGGTGTTTCAGAATGCAGTGTCCATCACCCCAACTCCAGACCTGGACTGGGAAATTCGTGGCACCGAAGATTTTAACAGTGATAATCAAGAGGATATTCTCTGGCGCAATACTTCCACTGGGGAAAATAAAGTCTGGCTCATGAATGGCACTACTGTGGCTCAGGAGGTGTTCATTCAATCGGAACCAGTCACTAGTATTTGGGAAATGAGGGCAGCGGGAGACTTGGATGGAGATGGTGATGGGGATATTATCTGGCGCAATACTCAAGAGCAAACTATTTACTATTGGAGGATGGAAGGGACTCAGTACATTGAATCAGTGTTGATCTCCTCACCAATCAGTAGTGGTCAGGAGGTAATCCATGGTACCCTCGACATTGATGATAATGGTGTCGATGATATCCTCTGGCGCAATCTCGACGATGGACAAAATAGTGTCTGGCTGATGAATGCTAATGGGTTCGATCGCCTGGAGAGGCTTGAGCCAGTAACTGATCCCAGTTGGCAAAGTTATGTTTAAATACGTAATTTCAATTACCTAAGTATTTAGCCAAGGGCAATCAGCTAAAGCCCTTGGTGCGTTAGCTGATTGCTTACATGTAGAGACGTTATATAGCGTTTACAAATGAGATGTAAACCTGTATGGTCTTTTTTTTATTGGACAATAAAACTCCGGAGCTGTTTCCCCTCTAGCATGGATGCCTCTTGCCTCTTGCCTCTTGGCCTTTGGGAGTATGTTCACAACTCAAATATAAAGGCTATATAGCTATCAATTTTCAAGATTTATAAAAGTTCAAGATTTATAAAATAATCATTTTTGCTTAGGACTTACCCAAAACTGGACTCGAAACCCTATCACTCTAAAGGCTATCACTCCAAATGCCATAAGTAGTAGGTTACGTTATTAAGGCACCTTACCAGTATAATTACTGCCTAAGCCATGTTTATAATAAAACCTATGGTTCGATTACCTAATGGATTAGTTTTCGATGAAAGATAAACTCAATATTTTTATATTAGTTATTTTATGGATAGTTATATGTATGTTGTGATATCTAGCATTTTTTAATTAGGTGAGGTACATAATTTTGGGATTTTCGGGAACAGGTAACAGCGGCTCTGGGAATAGGTAACAGCGGCTCTGGGAATAGGGAATCGGGAATCGGGAATCGGGAATCGGGAATCGGGAATCGGGAATCGGGAATAGGTAATAGGGAATCGGGAATAGGGAATCGGGAATCGGGAATAGGTAATAGGTAATAGGGAATAGGGAATCGGGAATAGGGAATAGGAAAAAAACTCTGTACATCATGACTATGAGAAACGCTATAAAAAAAATCATAATAGTTATATAAAGTATATATAAAGTAGATTTTGGGTATTGTTTATACCCGTATAATTATTAAAAATGCGTGTAATGGTGTTTACAAATTCAAGGGACGAAAGAATGCAGCGCCGTTTTGGGAAGCCAGTA
>NZ_JAAHGN010000722.1:0-3937 GCF_010672485.1 Moorena sp. SIO2C4
GGGCTATGAAGTGCGGGAGTACTTGTATCAGAAATGGGGTCGTCAATGTGTCTACTGTGGGGCGAACTCGGTCAAGCTAGAGGTGGAACACATAGTTCCCAAATCGAAGGGGGGGACAAATCGTGTCAATAACCTCACCCTAGCCTGCCATGGGTGTAATCAGGCCAAAGGAAATCTTGATGCTCGGGATTTTTTATCGGGGAAACCCGATGTCCTAAAGCGGATTTTAGGTAAAGCAAAGCAACCACTATTAGATGCGGCGGCGGTCAACTCCACCCGTTGGCAACTTTACCAAAGTTTGAAAGAAACTGGATTGTCCGTAGCAGTGGGAACTGGTGGCAGAACCAAGTACAACCGTATCAAGCTGGGATTACCCAAGGGTCATTGGGTTGATGCAGCTTGTGTCGGGGAAGTGGCCACATTGAAGATTGTCACCAGACAACCTCTTTTAATCAAAGCGATGGGTCACGGTTGTCGTCAGGTAATCCAGATGGACAAATACGGCTTTCCTCGCAAAGGTTACAAACCTAAGCATCCTGTGAAGGGATGGAAAACTGGGGATATCGTTAATGTGGTGGCTGGAAAGAATGCTGGATTAAAAGGGGTTCGCATCAAGAGCGTCAGAGCCAAAGGAAATTTTGATCTGATCGGGTCATTTAACGGTGCCTCCAACAAGGTCTTGAGTGCATCTCAGAACTACATTCAATGTGTCCATCGCCACGATGGGTATTCTTATAGTTTTGCTGAATGATAAGTAACTTTGATAAGCTTTTTTGTAGGAGATTTTTATGACACAACGGACCTTTGGGGTAATTGGTTTGGCTGTAATGGGGGAAAACCTCGCGCTTAATGTAGAAAGTCGTGGTTTCCCGATCGCAGTATACAACCGGACTGCAGCCAAAACCGAGAAATTTATGGCTGAGCGAGCTCAGGGCAAGGATGTGAAAGCTGCTTATTCCTTGGAAGAGTTTGTTCAAGCTCTGGAGCGACCCCGCAAAATCCTAGTGATGGTGAAAGCAGGGAAGCCAGTTGATGCAGTCATTGAGCAACTCAAACCTCTCCTAGAGCCAGGAGATATGATCATTGATGGTGGCAATTCTCTCTACCAAGATACCGAGCGGCGGACTAAGGATTTAGAAGCCACAGGATTGGGATTTGTTGGCATGGGCGTCAGTGGTGGTGAAGAAGGAGCCCTCAATGGTCCGAGTTTAATGCCTGGTGGTACTTCATCAGCATACCAGGATTTAGAACCAATTTTGACCAAAATTGCGGCTCAGGTTGATGATGGTCCCTGTGTTACCTACATTGGTCCCGGTGGTGCTGGTCACTACGTGAAAATGGCACACAATGGCATTGAGTATGGCGACATGCAACTAATTGCTGAAGCCTACGATGTACTGAAAAATGCCTTGGGACTAGATCACAAGCAGCTCCATGAGGTATTTGCTGAATGGAACACCACTGATGAGCTAAATTCCTTTTTGATTGAAATTACAGCGGATATCTTCAAATACATTGATCCAGACACGAATGGGCCGTTAGTGGAGATGATTCTTGATGCTGCTGGACAAAAGGGCACTGGACGGTGGACTGTAGTTAGTTCCCTAGAACTAGGGGTGTCAATTCCTACCATCTACGCTGCAGTCAATGCTCGTGTTATGTCCTCTTTCAAGGATCAGCGGGTAGCAGCAGCTAAGGAAATCACTGGTCCTGTGGGCAAGTATGATGGCGATGTCAAAGCATTTATTACCAAAGTCCGGGATGCTCTCTATTGCTCTAAGATGTGTTCCTATGCTCAGGGGATGGCACTCTTGAGTCGGGCATCGGAAGAGTTTAACTATAATCTGAACTTGAGTGAAGTTGCCCGGATTTGGAAAGGAGGTTGTATCATTCGAGCTGGCTTCTTAGATAAGATTAAGAATGCCTTCAACCAAAATCCCCAACTCCCCAATCTCTTGTTAGCTCCTGAGTTTAAGCAAACAATTTTGGATCGTCAGGATGGTTGGCGAGATGTGCTAGCGGTATCAAACAAATTAGGGATTCCAGTCCCTGCTTTTAGTGCATCCCTAGATTACTTCGACAGTTACCGACGCGATCGCTTACCCCAAAACCTGACCCAAGCCCAGCGTGACTACTTTGGTGCTCATACCTACGAGCGGCTGGATAAACCCAGGGGTGAGTTTTTCCACACCGATTGGATGGGATTGAGTTCACAAGGTTAGTAAAACTTTATTACTGCTTTAGGCGCAAAGCATTTGGGCGACCATGGTTTATTCTGATTTGATCAGGTCATAAACCCGATGCTTTGCCCTAGTATAGCAGAAGTCAGAAGTCAGAAGTCAGAAGTCAGAAGTAAAACTCTTGCGCTTACAAAGGGTGTGAGACTTTTGTCATGTCCTAACTGCCCTGGCGACTGCTATAACTATAGGAAAGGGAATAGGGAGCAGGGAACAAAAATTTACAATTTATTTAGCATTGCTATAATCAAAAACTATTCGAGTAAAGCAGATTTATAATAGCGCTGCATCGCTTCATTTATTTAAATTTAAAACTAGTTAATTTTAAAACACCATTACACCCATTGCTATATAGCAATCCTATCTGATTCGTGAAATAAATGGGCTGCTTTCCACCATCCCGTTAATTATAGGTATTTTACCGGACTTGATATAACAGGTGATCCGTAATTTTTGCGATCGCGAAGCGTGACCTACGGTCAATCGCTTTTAGCGTGGCCTACGGCCAATCGCGTAGCGGCTCCTTGGCCAAAAGGCCACGCTACGCGAAAGGAGCATCGCTTTTTTCGTTGGTGCTTTGCTTGCCTATTATACCAACCTGGAGATTAATCCTAAGTTCACAATTGTCCAATCACCGTTAAAAAGCGCCATTTTGCCGTTGGATACCAAAATAGTAATTTTGTCAAGGCTTACGGGAATTATAGTCATAAGTCCCCTAATTAGTGGTTGAGTTAGTTGTTCAGCGACTAGAGGGCGATTGGCCTTTGGCCACGCTTTCGGCAAAGCCGACGCTACGCGAACGCGAACGGCCTTTGGCCACGCTTTCGGCAAAGCCGACGCTACGCGAACGCGAACGCAATTTGTTTTGTTCGAGGTATCCAGCATTAATGGGTAGTATAGTAGGCATTTTCACAGCTACAGATAAGCATCTTGATCGGAACTTGCTTCTGCGCATGCGTAATGCAATTACCTATAGTGGTTCTGATCACAGTTATTTAGAGATTACACCAGAGGATGGAGTGGGTCTAGCCCATGTTCCCCTGATCAGCAGAGACTTAACGGCTGATAGCTATCAGCCAATGTGGAACTCTAACCATACAAGTGTCGTTGTCTTCAGTGGTACAATTCTCAACTGCCGAGAAATCAGAGACGAGTTGGAAACATTGGGGTTTAATGTCCAATCTAATCGTGACACTGAAATATTACTGAAGGGATACGAAGCTTGGGGAACAGAGGTTGTTTATAAGCTCAATGGTACCTTTGCTTTTGCTATTTGGGACCGCTCTGTTGGAAGGCTGTGGTTAGCGAGAGACAGATTTGGGGAGCAACCACTATATTACTTCTTCGATGAAGTACACTCTACTTTTATTTTTGCTTCAGAGCTTAAGGCAATCCTAGAACACCCTGTTGTTTCCAAAGCTGTGGACCCTCAAGGGTTGCAATCCTACCTGGTTTTTGGATACGTTCCTTCTCCCTTGAGCCTAGTTAAGGGGGTAAAAAAGCTACAACCTGCTCATAGTTTAATCATTGAAGCCGGAAAAACACCGCAGCTACATTGCTACTGGCAACTTAAGCAAGTCGCAACATTGCAGAGTGCCCCAGAAGCAGAAATCAGAGACAATCTTCGCTCGCGGTTTGAGTTGGCGGTAAAGCGTCGCTTAGATCGCAACAGTCATTTTTCTCCCGCAGCACTTCTGAGA
>NZ_JAAHGN010000723.1:0-3923 GCF_010672485.1 Moorena sp. SIO2C4
TAATAAAACAAGTAAGTATTGGTTTAATCTATGTTACGTCAGCTGACCGCTGACCGCTGACCGCACCTCAAGCAGCGTGCGCGTAGCGCATATGCTTACTCCCTAAGGAATATCTAATCTGTTTATACCTATGCCTATGCGATTCTACCAGTTTTTAAGTCAAACAGTTCGCTCACTTTACTCTAATAGGCAGGGGACTGTACTCCTAATGCTAATGGCATTGTGTGTCAGTTGCTCCCAAAAAAAATCCCCTGACCTTGAGTTAGAACTCAGTGTGAAACCGGCCAGTCGTCCTGGTGCGTATACTGTATCGGGTACTAGTAATCTACCTGACCAAAGTCAAATTGCTGTAGCTGCTATTCGCTATTTGCGTCCGACACAACAGCCTTTATTTGGTTCTAACCCCCTAGGCACTTATTCGATTTTGGATCGCCAAGTTGTTGAAGTAAACGAGCAGGGTCAATGGCAAGCTAGGCTTAACCTATGGGAGGTAGCACCAGATGGTCGCCTTCAGGAAGCTTGGCAAATCAATCAATCACAAGGACGATTCTCGGTTAGCCCCAATAATAGTGTCTCTTTCTTAGCTACCTATGAGCCCTATGGTCACCTAGGAAGGGCTGAAGAGCAACAGCCGCAGATTCCAGAGATGGAAGGTGACCTCGTCCGATTTAATAATGATGGTCAACCTTACGTAAAGGCGAGTTACACCCTACCGATAGCGCTACCTAGTGGCAGGAAATCAGTACCTAGCATTAGGGCAGCAGAACGCAATGGTGGCTGGGGAAACCGCTCAGAACTTAAACCCCAACCATCGGTTAGTGGTAGTATTCGCCCACAAACCAATTTAAAAAATCAAAACAATACTCCACTCTCGCCGTCAGAGTTTTTCCGATAAGACAAAACCTTTATCTTGGTTCATAGTTCATGGTCATGGTTCATGGTTGGTCACTATCAAGCCTGAACCATGAATAATATTAATAATAATACTAATTATAATACTCAGCCACACTGTGCAGGCTCTTACTGAAATACCCTAACAGTTTTATTTAATTAGCGCTATGGTCGCGTTTTGTTGGCGCTTTTTGTGGAAACGCTCACGGTGATCTCAATCGTGACAATCTAGTAATTGGCGAATGCCAAATTAGTCCATCGATAAATCGAGGTTACAATTATAGATTCGGAAGGCAGAAATGGTCAACCAAATTCAGCAATTTTAACTAATTACCAACAGTAAACTATTTATACATAACTATCTGGAGTCAATTCCAGTAGATGCTTTTTAGCTTATGGTTGGATCAGGATGCACCCTAATCGTCTATCAACTTGTCTTAAAAGTTCTTAACCCTTGACAGACCAGGACTTAACAAGTTGTTTGGATGGGTGATTCGCTACAGGTACCTCAATCCCTCGACTTCTCTGTGTGCCATCAAGGGCGGATTGTAAAGAAGCCATCTGAGCCATAATTGTTTGAAGTTGAGTGTTGAGTTGCTCCAGCTGCTCAGGTTTTGGTGAACTCACCTCAATAGGTTGGGTGACTACAGGTTTTGTGCGCACAAAACCTAAAAACGTTTGTGCTGAGGCAAACTTCTGGGTTACATCCTCTACAGACCTTGTCGGGGCTGTTATGGAAGGCTCTTCAACAAAATTCGACCTAGTCACTAGAGTTTCAAAGACTGGCTGGGATTCAAGGCTGTTATCCCGAGTTTCTATAACGTTTTCTATAACTTTGTCCGTAACGTTTTCCGGAACCTTTTCCGTAACGTTTTCTATAACTTTGTCCGTAACGTTTTCCGGAACCTTTTCCGTAACGTTTTCTATAACTTTGTCCGTAACGTTTTCCGGAACCTTTTCCGTAACGTTTTCTGTAAATGTTTTCGGGGTTTCTGCCTCATCTATAAAATCAGTGAGTCCAGAAGCTGCCAAACTCGACAGAGAAAGCTTAAGGTCTTCTAATTCTTTTTCTTTTGCCTGGATACCCTCAGCTAGAGTGGAAACTTTGTCCTGAGTTTGAGCAAATTTATGGGAGGAGTCTTGCCACCCTGAAATTGCCAAACTGGCTACACCGACTCCCAAACTCAAGGCTCCAACCAAGCCTAGGTAAGGGGGAGCAAGATCCTTAACTTCACCATCCATCCACTGTTCTCCCTGAATGCGAATGGAAACTGGTTGTGAGCCAAAAATTGCTACTGGTAAGGACAGTACTGACAAGACCGCTGCTGCAAGAAGAACGGGTTTGAAAAGGAATTTATTCAGAGGAGAGCCTGACATGTTTTATAGTTAACTGTTAAAACTACTCGTGTTACTATTTACCTCAAGGGCTGTGAGAGAAATTCCGCATAGTACGGTTTTTTGACTCTGGCTAGCATCTTGGCTTTTAAGTAGTGACCTTGAGAAACTGCATGCTTTGAGTACCTGACTTTTTGCTTCTTCTAAAGTTAACCATGTCTATCAGCCATTTTCCGTAAATTACTTGTGAATAGTCCCAGCAGATTGTAAATTTTCTGTGAACTCTTTATAAAAGTTAGCTTATATAGGCTATTTTAGCGCAAAAATGGAGGCAATCAGAATAAAACAACCGTTTTTAGCCAAATATCGGGATTAAATTGCTCTAATTAGCCAAAAAGCCAGCTTCAGCTAGCTTTTTTAGGTAGCTACTAGTGGGAAGTCTAATCCCTCCGATCGGTCACTTGTAGGGTAAAATCACTAATACCCAAATCATCGTGTCACCAATGAACACCCTGATCAGGAATCGGTTAAGGCCATTGAGAGCAATTTAGATAACAATTTAGATTTAGATAACGCTGATGGTGGTATGATTTCATCACCAAGACTACATGCGATCGCTAACTCGGGAGTGGCACTCTTCTTGCGGAAAAGTTAAACCTTACTTACTCATAATAGCAGTTCTCAATTGGCTGAGGTACCTCGTCCTGGGTTAATGGGAATAGGGAATAGGGAATAGGGAATAGGGACTAGGGAATACCTAGGCAGCACTGTCTTGGGGAGCTAGTTGCTAATCTGACTCCCCATCTCCCCACACCTCCCACACCTCCCACACCTCCCACACTTCCCATATTATCCCCATTTCCCCACACCTGCCGCGCCCCCGCCTCAGACTATTTCCTGATCCAAAGTTCCCTATTCCCTACACGCAGCCTTATAAATTAACTTTTCATCAATCGCTGTCATCAACAACTCATTTACAGATATCCCCGATGCTTTCGCCATAGAGGCAATCACACTTTTATTAGAAAAAGAGCAATACAGACCTGCTTCTAGAAACCAAGGTTGCCCTTGTGGGTCAATGCGGAAGTCAAAAAGACTGTAGTGGCGACAGCCCAACGCCTGATGACACATCTTGGCTACTTCCTGAACTGGCTTGGTTACAGGGTCCCTAGGGTCTAGCATCCAAGCCTTAACACCATCCTTAGCAGTCAAACTCAAGTCGCCATCTTCTGTTCGTTTTAGTTTATCCTCATAGTCGCGAATCGGGTGGTCATGGGGATTCACCAGATACTCTTCCAGGGGTAAACCCACTAACTCGCCGTCCTTGACAAGGATTCCACATCTAACTTCCCGACCCAGTTCGATGTACTCTTCGACTAAGACCTCATCTGAATGTTCAAACGCTGTTTTCAGGGCAGCGTCATAGTCAGCGACATTTTTGACTAAAGTCACCCCACAAGAATTGTCAGAACTAGCAGGTTTGATCACTACTGGCGGCTTAATGGTGGGAATGTCTCCCTGGCGAAGTAGTTCTCCAAAAGGTACTTTAACTCCTGCCGCTGCCACAATCGCCTTAGCTCTGGCTTTATGGGCAGTTAGTGCCATCAAATCTGGGGTATTGCCCACATAGGGAATATTAAGCAGATCGAATAGGGCGCGGTATTCAGTCATGCCAGGAATGCAAAACATTTGTGGCA
>NZ_JAAHGN010000724.1:0-3921 GCF_010672485.1 Moorena sp. SIO2C4
CTATCAGCTATCAGCTATCAGCTATCAGCTATCAGCTATCAGCTATCAGCTATCAGCTATCAGCTATCAGCTATCAGCTATCAGCTATCAGCTATCAGCTATCAGCTATCAGCTATCAGCTATCAGCGATTAGCGCTATGGGCACGCTACTTTACGAACAGCTTTTGAATACAATAAGCTGACCACTGACGGCTGACGGCTGAATGCTTACGACCCCAGTTTGACAGAAACGTTATATATTTATTTTTGTACTAAGTCACGAATCATGATATAATACCGCGCCCTGAAACTGTGATCACGGAATTGTTTTAGGGACTTGCGTGTAAACAAAATAGTGATTAAAGTAGGTAGAGAAAAGTAATATAATTTACAATTATAAAAAAAACCAAACTGTTTTTGCGTAAGTATTCAGCTATCAGCCGTCAGCCGTCAGTGATTGGCCGTAGGCCACGCTACTTGAGGTGCCGTCAGCCGTCAGCCTTCAGCTTATTTTATTCAAAGGTGCGCTTGACCCATTAATAATTAAATTCGCTATAGGTGCGCGCCTAAAAGCACCGATTGCGCTACGGGCATAAGCTGATTACTGATAGCTGATAGCTGATAGCTGATTACTGAAGGCTGACAGCTGAATGCTTACGTTTTTGCCCACCCTACCAGCTACAAGCTTAAACTATGATAAAGGCATTGTTTTAGATTCTATTTGAGGTTTTTTTAGTCATGATTCTTCTTTTGATTGCTGTAATTATAAATACTACATTTTGAAGTGGTAAATGTGGATTGTAGCACTAAGGGAGATGCTGGCGAATCTGATGCAATGGCCTAGGAAGTGGCCTAGAAAATTCACTATCCGTGCAGTAGGTGGAGGAGTTTGTTGTTTTGTAATAGTCCTGTGCTTCACTTTATGGCCTTACCCTGGATCAGCCCAAGCCTGGTCTCTCCGGGAATGGTTAAATACCTTAGTCGTTCAAGAAATTAATCTAGGCCGTCAGTATCACCATACCCCCCTCCAGGTGCAGGGAACAATCCTGGGAACGGGGGGTATGCCTCTGGGTAATATTCCGGTTCGCCTAGGGCAAGCAGAAACAATTACTAATCCATCAGGGCAGTATCGCTTTATGTTGATGCCCCGTCATAATGCCCTGTTGGAAATTGATGCTCCTGACTATTACCAGGAAGTGATTCCTCTAGTTCTGGCCTTACCCCTGACAGTTTCGGAAGTGGAAGTAGAGCCGATTGCCCTGGTAAAACGGACAGATTCGGAGGCCAGGCTTCTGTTCGGGGGAGACGTAGCAATGGGTAGGCGGTTTCTCGACCCAGAACAGAATACCCCCCGCAATCGGATTCCTAAAAATAACCCTGATGCGCTGATTCAAGCATCCCATCCGAGACGGGGCAGTGCCAAGGTGTTAGAAGGTTTACAGCCTCTGTTCCAAGCTAAGGTCAGTGATTTTCGTAGTGTCAATCTGGAAACCCCTGTCCTGGATGACCCGACGACCCCCCACTGGGCGAAACCCTATAGTTTTTTTACCCTTCCTGAATCAGTCCGCCAGCTGCGCAAACTAGGGGTTGATTATGTCGCTCTAGGGAATAATCACCTCTGGGACTACTTAGCTTCTGGTTTGACTACCACTCTGGAGCAGTTACAAACTATTGGCCTGGCCTACAGTGGCGCTGGACTTACCCCACATGCAGCCCAGGAACCCGATCACCGACAATTGGGCAATACCAATTACAGCCTATTTTCCTTTACCTCCATTGCAGGCGATCGCTATCGAGAACCCCTACAGTTTGTGGCTAGCGACCATCAGGGGGGTGCAGCAGACTTGCGGGACATAGCAACAGTAAAATCCCTAATTGCCCAGGAACGAGAGCAAGGGCGTTTCCCGATTGTCCAAGTCCACACTGGTACTGAATACACCTATGCCCCCACTTCTTATGGGAGGGGTCTGATAGACCAAGTGGCGAGTGCTGGAGCAGGGCTAGTGGTGGGACACCATCCCCATGTGGCTCAAGGCTTAGGGTTTCGTCAGGGTGTGCCTTTATTTTATAGCCTTGGTAACTTGGTGTTTGATTCCGATCGCCTGGAGACCTTACTGGAATTGGTAGCCTTGGTGGATATCGAGGATGAAGAGGTGAGGAGGCTCCAGGTTATTCCGATTTATTTGGAAGACTATCGTCCTCAACTGATAGGGGGAGACCTAGCCAATCGGTTTATCCGGAGGATTGGGGAGTTTTCTGAGGATGGAGTGCTGGTTTATCCCTATCTAAATCGGGGCTGGGTTTCTCTGGAAGGGGCTGATGGGTCTGATGTCAGCATTCAAGACTACAGTATTCAAGACTACAGTATAGATGTTCCGGTCATGATCAATCAAGATGGCTGGGGAGTAGTGGATTTGCGGGGGCTGGCTCCGAGTGAAGCCTCTCTATATCAGGTGCAAGTCAGCGCTGGTGACGTCTCTCAACTCCGTTTAGGGCGGGATTTAATGGGGTTTGGTGAGGCAGAAGATTGGGACATGGACTCCAATGAACAAGACCTCAACCGCTGGGGGGTATCTACGACAGGGAAGACATCCTTTCCCTGTTATCAAGGAGCCTATCGAGGTATCACCGGGATTTGTCTAGAGCGATCGCATCGCAATCGTGAGGTGGCTGTGGTTCCTTTTCGTCATCGGATACGGGTATTTGGAGATGCCCTTGATCGCCCTCAGAAAGACCTGACGATGGTGGGATATGTACGGGGGGAAAATGCCGGTCCGATAGAGCTGAAAGTCCGCTATCGTGCCAGTGAAGGGGAGCAAGGGTTTGGGGATAGGACTGTATTTACTCACCCTGGTCATACTTTTGACTGGGAACGGATTGTGGTAGACTTAGCAATGCCTGAGGATAAGCCAAAGGAGCAGGTGGCCAATCCTAAAAGAGATAATCCTCGTGCTGTGATGCTCTGGTTGCGTCACTATCCTCCCCAAGAAGGAAAGGGGCTAGCAATGTTCGATGACTTTGCCTGTGTCAGTTGGGAAAAGCCCCATTATCTGAACAATCCGATTCAGCTTTCGGTGCCTCATGCCCTTGACTTTTTACGGTTGACTGGGACCTCTGGTCTAGTGAAACTGCACCTAACCTTTCGAGCTTTTCAGCCTCAGTCTTAAATATTGGTAGTGAATCATTGGGAGGCTTAAGTTTGAGATGTTCAAGGAGGCTTTGCCTTTTTTACTGACTCTAGCCAGCTTGGTAGTCTACATTTTATATTTACTTGTTTCCTATTGGCAATTTCGTCAAAAACGGGATCAAATTCTGTATCGGGTTCATGTTAATGGCATTCGAGGTAAGTCCACGGTGACCCGCTATGTGGCAGCAGTTGTTAGGGCAGCAGGGTATAAAACGTTTGGCAAGATTACTGGTAGCACTACCCATATTCTCCATCCCAATGGTAAAGAGTCTATTTGGCCGCGAAAAGGCTATGCCAATGTTAACGAGCAAGTGGCAGTGATGCGCTATTTTTTTCGCCAGCAGGTAGAAGCGGTGGTGATGGAATGTATGGCGATTAACCCAGTCTATGCGGAATGGCTGGAAAAAAAAGTGATGCGCTCTCACGTTAGCATCATTACTAATGTTCGCTACGACCATCCAGAATATTTAGGGGAAACTCTGGAAGAAATTGCCCATTCCCTAGCAGTGACTATTCCTGAAAATGGTATTGTGATCACGGCTGAATCAAATCCTGTATTACTGGATATTCTCAACAGGGAAGCTAAACAAAGGGGCGCTAAATTGATTGCAGCTAATGCTAGTGACGTGATGGCTGAAGACCTGAAAGGATTTAGTGCTGTGGCTATAGAAGATAATGTTGCGATCGCACTAGAAGTAGGAAAGCTATTGGGAGTTCCTCGTAAACGGGCGGTTCAGGCTATGTGGCAGACTCTC
>NZ_JAAHGN010000725.1:0-3919 GCF_010672485.1 Moorena sp. SIO2C4
TGCACCGTCCAGTTTTTATAGCAGTCGCCAGGGCAGTTAGGACATGAGAAAAGTCTCAAACCTAAGTAAGCGATGCAGCGCGGTCTTGGGGGTTTCCCCCATGAGCGACTGCATCAAGAAGCGCAAGAGTTTGACTTCTGACTTCTGACTTCTGACTTCTGCTATACATTGGTTTGTACGCTCATGGGTGAGTTTTTGGGATGAATGTACCGAGATTGTGACTCATACCGAGTTGCATTCAAAGATAGTAGATTGGTTGGATAAGGAGATAGGGATATTGGGAGATAGGGAGATTGGGAGATAGGGAGATTGGGGGAAGATAAAGTTGTACGTTTGACCGCAACTTGGTATCAAGATGTATCAGGTAGGGGTAGGGTGGGCAAATTTTGAGAATTTGATAATTTCATCAGCGATGATGCCCATTTGCCCACCCGACAAGATCTATGTTTACATTTTAAATAAATGAATAACTTGGTGAAATACAAGGAATACCTTGGCTCAGTCAATTACAACGACCAAGATGAGATTTTATACGGGAAAGTAGAGTATATTCGTAGGCTAATCAGTTATGAAGGTCAGGATGTTGAATCTCTTCGCGCCAGTTTTCACGAAGCAGTGGATGATTACCTAGAGCTTTGTCAACTCAAAGGGATAGAACCGGAAAAGCCTTTCAAGATTAATCGTAGGGTGGGCAGTGCTTACCTTTGCCCTTTGCCAGCAAATGTATCTGTTTCAAGCACTGCCCACCCTACAGGAACTGCTTTCAAGATTAATCGTAGGGTGGGCAGTGCTTACCTTTTTTGCCCTTTGCCAGCAAATGTATCTGTTTCAAGCACTGCCCACCCTACAGGAACTGCCCTACTTTTTTTCGACAGCGGGAAAAGTCAGCACTGAAACTATCCAGAGATATATTACCGACCCTCACCATGGTTGAACCCTAAGTGGCTTTAGCCACTGTGGAGCATTCCTCCCGGAGACGAAACCTTAGAAGAGTGGAGCCTTTATAGGCGACAGGCGGTTGCATTGAAGGGTTAAAACTCATGAAATAAGGCTCCACTCTTCTTACGGTAACTTCTGACCCGGTCTAAAGACGCGGGGTTTCCTGCTACCTAGATTTTTAGGATTTCAGAAATGATTCAGCAACGGTCTCATTCTGAATCATTTCTGATTGCAATTGGGCTAAAAATATTGGGTAAAACTGTAAGCATTCAGCTATCAGCCTAATGGTATCATGCTAATCAACGGGAGGTAGTAAACAAGCATAGGGGGTGCTGGTACGGCTGCTTGAAAATCCCTGCTCGTTTTACTCATCCGACCCCGTGCAGTTAAATCGCCTGCTAGCACCTCAAGTAGTACCATCTGTAGCGCATTAGCTGATAGCTGACAGCTGAATGCTTACGAAAAACTAGTTAGTGTTAACCCAAATTTTCTTCTTCCTCCTCGTAGTTACTGTCCTCTACCCCCATCAGTTCAGAGATTTCTACGTCATCACCTAGGGGATTTTCTTCCTCTAAATTCTCCCGTGGGATCAGGCGATTATTAGACTCTAACCAATCTAAAAGGGAAGTTTCTTGCTTAAGGGGAATAACCTCAGCGAGTTGATCACGATGTATTTCACGTAGAGCAGGATTGTACATAGACTTCTTCAGCTAATATGGACGAGGTGAAAACCTTTAACTTTGAGTCTAGCAGTCAGCTAGAGGAAATATTATGATTGGCAAGGCGGAACTCTTAGAAGCGATCGCAGGAAAGAATCGTGGTCTATTAGCAAGCAAAACCGATAAAACAGCAATACTCGCAGCAGTTACTCAACTGGAAGGGAGAAACCCTACCCCTCGACCCCTTGAGGCGCAAGACTTGCTAGATGGTAACTGGCGTCTGCTATATACTACGAGTCAAGAACTTTTGAATCTTGACGGATTTCCCTTGGTACAACTGGGTCAAATCTACCAATGTGTTCGTACTTCAGATACTAAAATTTACAACATAGCTGAATTATCTGGTATTCCTTATCTCGAAGGTGTTGTCAGTGTTTGTGCTAGTTTCGAGCCAGTATCTCAATGCCGGGTTAATGTTAGCTTCGAGAGGTCTATCATTGGTCTACAAAGCTTCCTGAGTTATAGCTCTGCCAATGATTTCATTGAGCAAATCGAAGCTGGCAAAAGGTTTCCAGCTATTGACTTTCCCATCAATAGGGACAATCAACAGGGTTGGTTAGAGATCACCTATCTTGATGATGACCTGCGCATTGGACGGGGGAATCAGGGGAGTTTGTTTGTGTTAACCAAGAAATGAGTAGGGAGTAGGGAGTAGGGAGTAGGGAGTAGGGAGTAGGGGTTGCGAAAATTGACTGTACCTCATAACTAGGAGAAACGCTATATCCCTCTTCTGTCAAAATCCTGAAACAAAAGCCAAATCGGAATTCTCTAGTTCTTTATTGATCAAGGATAGACCTATTTTCTAACAACAACTACCTTTGCCTGTATCGACTGACCATTTTTGAATTCAAAATGAAAAATTCAAAATTCAAAATGAATAGCTTTCTAATTTTTAATTGTTTCAACGGATACAAGCCCCCGAATTCATTCGTGGGGTATTTTTTAATTTTGAATTGATAATTTTGAATTGAAGCGAGTTGTTCGCTTAGCGTGGCCGAAAGGCCAGGGTTGAACGCGATGGACGAAGTCCCGCTTTCAGCGATCGCGTGGCCGAAAGGCCAGGGTTGACCGTCAACCAGTTATCCACTGGGTGCTCAACTCTAGGATTAAGCATGAACCGTAAACAAACAACAGTCAACAAACAACAATCAACAAACAACCCTCAACTATGGTCATTAATTATTGACACTCCCCGCTTTAAAAAGACGGGGATTCCTAGATCTACGACCGGCCTTAAACCTCCGTGTCCAAATGGCAATATCTAAACCGAAATCCCGTCAAGACTAAAATCTTAGTTCAGTTCACGAAAGACCCAGCGGGCTAGTCTCCTTAGGCGTTTAGCTACTTTTTTGAGAAGTGCCTTATAGAGTCCGTTGCTCCTCTGTTTCACTTGGTTTCGGCGTGCCCCGCCGTACCATTATTTTCTGAAGTTGTGATCTTGCTGGGTTCACACACCAATTGGTAGTTGATGATTGGGTTTTTAAGGAGGATTTTCCCTGCCCTCCGGGCATTACTACTTTAAGGTCAAACAATTGCGGGTCTCTGACCCGGTTGTGCCTCGGTTTTTCAGCCTGTACCCATATTTAGATTTTACTATGGCGCTAACGTATCGTCAACCTTTTGGCGACTAAAGTCGCTGCGAGTCTTCATCCCGGAGACGAAACCTTAGAATAGGGCAGCCTTAATTATAAAGTTTTAACCCTTTTGCTCATAGCCGACCAATCGTAAAGGCTGCCCTATTCTAAGGTAACTTCTGACCCGGTTTAAAAACGCGGGGCTTTCGACTTGTGCGTCCTCTAGTAACCAGCCTCTTCTTCGTATTCTGGAGCTTTCTTTTTCTCAGGAATATTGACTCGCGGTGCTTTGTAAGGCTCTGGGGAGCGGTCATCATCCCAGGCATCACCCTCGACTTCGTACTTGTCATAGTCCTGGGTGTTAGTTTTACCATAGGAAGGCTCGGGTGAGCTATAGACTGGCTGCTCGTAGCGCACTGGCTGAGGGGACTCTTCCCGTTCATCGCTCCAGTTATCTTCTTCTAATCTGGCTTCGACATACTTCTTCGGGACTGGTGCTTCTCGTTTGATCGGCTCTAGTTCTGGCTCTTGCCAATCGTCATCCCAGGCATCTTGGGCTCGGTTGGCATTCTCTACTGTCTGAGAGATAGGAGTACGTATTGGAATCCCCGTTCCCAGTTGATTTTCTGGTCTAGCCGTTGGGGTATAGTAGGGGTCTTCTGTGTCCTTTTCCCAAGGGGGTCTGCC
>NZ_JAAHGN010000726.1:0-3910 GCF_010672485.1 Moorena sp. SIO2C4
TGCTCTTTAAAATAAGAGGGGTCTGGATCTAAATCTTGATTAACCTTAAGGTCAGATCGAGATGCGATCGCTTTCCATTGATCTTGAGTAATCGGGTAACGTCCGATTAAAAACGATGAAATAGTTACATCATGTTGGGGTCTTTCATTATCACGACTCCCTTCTTCACTCTCTGGTGCGCCCATGGTGAAGGTTCCATCAGGGATTAAGACCATTTCGAGAGGTATACCGTCTATGTATTCTCTGTAGCCTCGAAAGGTTTGTTTTGGGCGTTTTATTGCCAATTTTGGCATAATTATTCAAACTTCAAACTTCTGACTTCTGACTTCATCCAGTTCTCCCGGATACGCACACTACACGAACACCATCATTGAGGCTGCGGAAGTCGCGCCTAAGGAAGTCGCTGCGAATCGCAGAACGGCATTTATCAGGAATGTAGTTCCAGGAGCCGCCCCGCAGAGGCGAAGATGAAATATTTTCGTTATTTTTGTCTGAATTTGGCTTATTTTCAGCATTGACATTTTCCGGTTCATTATAATCAATCCAAGCACTGCCATCTGTGGGCGCACCTTCGTAGTTATAATGCCAATCATCTTCGCACCATTCCCAAACATTCCCGTGCATATCATATAACCCAAAGGGATTCGGAAGAAATTCACCCACAGGGGTGGTTCCCTCGCTTCTTTCTCCTGGTGGTTCATCCCGATAAGTTCTTGAGGCATCGTAATTTGCTAACTCTTGGGTAATCGTCTCTCCAAAGTAGAATGGGGGATAGGATTCTCCAGTATCAAGGTTGAGAGGTTCTCTAACCCCTCGACAGGCATATTCCCATTCCGCTTCGGAAGGCAGTCTATACTCCCTTCCTGTTAGCTTAGAAAGCCGGTCACAGAACTCTACTGCTTCATACCAGTCGATTCTTTCAACGGGGCGCTTCTCTCCTTTAAACCTTGAGGGGTCTGGATCTAAGTATCTCTGGACTTTCAAGTCTGTCATTAATGCGATCGCTTTCCATTGGGCTTGAGTGACAGGGTATTTCCCCATAAAGAAGGGTTGGAGTGTGACATTATGTTGGGGACGTTCACGACTACGGCTATCTTTTTCCCTTTCAGGGGAACCCATTGTAAAGGTTCCTCCAGGGATAGCCACCATTTCCAGTTCGACATTATCGGTTAGGGTTTCGGTGAAGTAAGAGGCGGTGTAGGTTGTGGTTTTAATGATTTCCCCGTGATGGTTAACAGTAGGGGTTTTAAATGTCCACTGTTGTAATTTCTCTTCATCCTCGTCTAGCTCCTCTTCAAAACCAATGGTGGGAACTTCCGCTTCAAATTCAAAAGGTTCTAAGTTGTCAGTGAGATCAACTTTCTCCAGTTTGCGTTTCGCTACTTCTGTACTGCGTTGCTGTGCCCATTCAGCGTATTCTCCTCCCCAAGTGGTGAAAACTGCTGCTTTGACTTCAGCAAAATAGAGGTCTCGATCCCCAGCAAGACCTGGAACAGACCCGGTTGGGTTGGGAATCAGTGCTGGAAAATCCCGGAGAATACCATAATGGTGCTCTATGAAATCTCCAATTTCCCGCCAAATCTCAGTAGTGCGTTGAACTGGACTATTTCCTAGCAGTAACTCCCGAATTCCCGGACGAAATTCATACCAAGTTTCGGGAACAGTTGCCTGGTCTGGCCCCAAGGAAGATTTTTGGATCAGACCACTAAAAAACACTTCTGCCAGATGCCAGTGTTCGCTATCGGGTAAAAACCACTGTTGTGCCAAGCGCATCACTGGAGGAATCAGGGGAACAGCAGCCAGAACTTCAGCAAGTTTTCGGGCTTCGGGGCTAGCATTAGCCAAGAATCCTCTCAGTAACTCTTGGGGAGTTTCTGCCACTGATTTAGGTTGTTCTGACCTTTGCTTTTTGGGATTCGTTTTGTCTGTTTCGGGCTTATCCTGTCTAATATCCTGTCTAATTAAAACTCCTTGAATCGAATTGCTGCCACTCCCGGTGGTAAAATTCGCCCAAGTGCTCAAGTGGTTAACAGATAAATTGAAAATTGGAAATTTATATAACCTAGCCGTTGTACGAAGCCTAGCTCCTACTTCTAACATCGAGTTAGCAGACTCTGCTTGACGAGCAATTAATGGTCGTTGAATTGCCTGATCTAGACCTGTGCGCTGCCATAGGGTTTGAGGAAAAACATGGGCAATACTAACAGGATGCTGTTCTCCTAATTCTGCTAAAACCTCAAAGGCTTGACCGGAATACCAAGCTTTTCCCAAAGTATCCGTTAAGGCAATAAACAGTCGATGTCCTCCTGGTGCAATCAGGCTACGAACATCCCGTTCAATCCGGTCAACACCTGAAAACAATTGGGGCGTAGGTTCTCTTGTATCGAAGTGCCAAATCCGGACATCCCGGAAAAACCCTTGCCAGCGAAAAAGGGTTGCCACCCCTTCTGCTAAATCTCCCCAAAATGCCATGGAAGGGGAGCAATCAATCAATAAATGTACCTCAAACCATCGCTCTAGGGGAGAACGAAATGCCAGCATTGGCAATCCATCAGCTTCCGCTGTTTGTTCAACGGTTGCCTCAATATCCAGTTCATTGGCTAGCAGTCCAGGAACACGTTTAGATAAAGGCAACAGTGCTTTACTGATTTCCCTAGGTTTCGGTAAGGGAAAGGGGTCAGGAACACGAATAGGAGAGCTGTAATTACTGGAGGATGATTCGGGTTTTTGACCGGAAGTCGGGGCATGGTCAGGCTGTTTAGGATAAGTCCTAATCGGTATCTTTTGTTCTGCTTTTTCTGTTACTGAGGGAGGAATCTTTGGATAATTGTCTGAGGGATTTTCAGTGGATGATTCCGGAAGATAATCCTGTAAATCTTCTGGTTGTTTGATGTTTTCAGACAATGGAGGAGCAACAATACGATCTAAGTGAGCCAAGCACCAGATCAGCTCTGCAACCTCTCTATCATCTGGCCACCATTGATTCGTTTCACTCACCATTTCCCCCTAACCTCACAGTGATTTGAAGATAGTATTCAATACATCTTTCCGTGTTTCTTCAGTCAGGTCATCTCCTTGTAATAATAAATAGATAGCATTCAACAATTGATCCGTCGCTAACGTTGTGTCTCTTGCCTTAATCCGTTCCAAAAATTTCTTGATTAATTTCCGAGCTGGCTGATCCAGTTGTTTTAAATCGGTGGCATCAAAGCGGTTTTCTAAAATTTGATAGAAACCCTCTTCGGTATCAGGTTGCTTGAGAGATAACCGTAGACATCGGCGTAGAAAAGCTGGTGGAAACTCCCGTGCTTCATTACTGGTCATCAAGACTAAGGGAAACTCTTGACATTGAATTAATCCTTTGTCAACCTCAATTTTTTCATCACTATCATCCCTGTGACTGCGGTAAGGAAGTACCTTTTGGGAGTCCCTGTTTAAGCGAGAAAGTTCTGGAATCTCAAAAAATCCTTCCTCAAATATATGTAAGAGATCATTGGGCATATCAATATCACTCTTATCAATTTCGTCAATTAACAGCACTGCCGGTCTACGGGGTTGAGATTGATGAAATGCCATACCCATTGGTCTTAATCTTAAATAGTTACCAATGTCAGGTTCTTCAATTTTCTCTGTGTTACCAACTTGTTGCCTCAGTAAAGACACTTCTTGTAGTCGCCCAATGGCATCGTAGGCATAGAGACCATCTTTCAAAGTAGTGCGAGAAACAATTGACCAGCGGTAAGGCCCCGGTAGTCCCAATTCAGCTGCTACCGCATAGGCTAAGGATGTTTTGCCAGTACCGGGATTTCCTTCAATCAGTAAAGGGCGACGTAAACACAATGCAGCATTCACCAATTCTACCGCTTGCTTGGTAGGAACAAACCCCAATGCCCTTGGATTAATCTTTCTT
>NZ_JAAHGN010000727.1:0-3907 GCF_010672485.1 Moorena sp. SIO2C4
TAAGGCGACTAAGGCATCGGCTCGGGAGTTTTCATCGGAAATCCGTCTGGCACAATCTAAGGCTTCTGGTAACACATCGGGTAAGTGGGGGACTAAGGCGACTAAGGCATCGGCTCGGGAGTTTTCATCGGAAATCCGTCTGGCACAATCTAAGGCTTCTGGTAACACATCGGGTAAGTGGGGGACTAAGGCGACTAAGGCATCGGCTCGGGAGTTTTCAAACTCAATCCCTCTGGCGCAATCTAAAGCTTCTGGTAACACATCGGGTAAGTGGGGGGCTAAGGCGATTAAGGCATCGGCTCGGGAGGATTCAAACGAAATCCCTCTGGCGCAATCTAAGGCTTCCGATAACACATCGGGTAAGTGGGGAGCTAAGTGTCCTAAGGCTAATGCTCGGTAGTATTTATCGGAAATCCTTCTGGCGCAATCTAAGGCTTCCGATAACACATCGGGTAAGTGGGGGACTAAGCCGATTAAGGCTAATGCTCGGGAGTTTTCAAACTCAATCCCTCTGGCGCAATCTAAAGCTTCTGGTAACACATCGGGTAAGTGGGGGGCTAAGGCGATTAAGGCTAATGCTCGGGAGGATTCAAACTCAATCCCTCTGGCGCAATCTAAGGCTTCCGATAACACATCGGGTAAGTGGGGGGCTAAGTGTCCTAAGGCTAATGCTCGGTAGTATTTATCGGAAATCCTTCTGGCGCAATCTAAGGCTTCCGATAACACATCGGGTAAGTGGGAGGCTAAGGCGACTAAGGCATTGGCTCGGTGGTATTGATCCCAAATCCCTCTGGCGCAATCTAAAGCTTCCGGTAACACATCGGGTAAGTAGGGGGCTAAGTCTCCTAAGGCTAATGCTCGGTGGTGTTGATCCGAAATCCTTCTGGCGCAATCTAAGGCTTGGGGTAACACATCCGGTAAGTCGGGGGCTAAGGCCACTAAGGCTCTGGCTCGGGAGTATTCATCGGAAATCCCTCTGGCGCAATCTAAGGCTTCTGGCAACACATCGGGTAAGTGGGGGGCTAAGGCTCCTAAGGCTAATGCTCGCAGGTATTCATGGTCAAGCCCTCTGGCGCAATCTAAGGCTTTGGGTAACAACACATCCGGTAACTGGGGGGCTAAGGCCACTAAGGCATAGACTCGGCAGAATTCATGGTCAATCCCTGTGGCGCAATCTAAAGCTTCCGGTAATAAAGAAGGAGGGAGATACTTACTAATTGCCTTCAAACTCTCTGCTTGACTTCTAGAATCTTTATTCTGTCGCACATAAGCTAGTGCCTGAGCTGGAGTCCAAATTTTGTTCTTAAGTAATGCAGCCATTAACTTTGGAGGAATATTTCCAGCCAAGCTATTGAGGGATGTGGTAATCAGAGCATAACGACACTGTAAACTAATCGATTCTGTGGAATTTTCTGTAAAATTGGCTGCTGCTATTGCCCAAGCTCTCGATACATCTTTTACAAAATTCGCAGTGTTTCCCTGTCTCTCACACTGCCAATACCAACCGTTATCTCCTGCTGGAGTTTCTTCTTTCAGGAGTTGATGAATTTCATCTATCTTTTGGGCTTTCTCTAGGTGCCAGGTTAAGTGGCTATAGATATAACCATCATCGGATAAGGTATGCCAGAGGTTGTTATCGGTTAAATTTCGATACTTCTCCAATAATGTGCCATGAGCAGCAGGCAGAGTTATGCCTAATCCTGGTAGATTTCCTTTGCGTTTCGGTTTTGGAGGAGCAATCAATAAATTACGTGCAAGGTCATGAAATAAGTCATGTAAACGGTAGGTTGGTGTTCCATCTACCCCAGGGATACCAGACAATAACAGCGCTTTATCTTGGAAGTAGTGCAACTCATCTGCTGCATCCCGCTCATCATCCATATCCCAGAGAGTTGCAATCATTGCCTGAGTAATGTTTACATCATCCGGTAATATTCCCAGCCAAATAAAGTCTTCTCGTTGTTGTGCTGGTAATCTTTTTATGCTCAAGTTTAATGATGCAGTTAAGCTGAGCTGTTTTAAACTTGCCTCATCCTTAGCATCTCTAGCCCCTGGTTGATCCAATCCTTTTAACCGAGCTACCTCTTGCTGCATATCTTGTAATAAAACGTTCCAAGAAGTACCACCAGCCACCTGTGCAGCAATTAGTTCTAGGGCCAAAGGCAGGTAACCGACCTCTTTGGCTAAAGCTTCAGCTTCCTGAGTTTCTGTATCAGTGAGGTTATGTCCTAGTTTTTCGGTTAGCAGTTTCATAGCTTGCCATGGCTGCATCACATCCAGAGGATATTCTATGGCTTTGAGAATTTTAGCGATCGCAGCCTCACGAGTTGTTACCAAAATTTGACAACCCGGTCCACCAAAATTAAATAATTGTGCATCCTCTGTCTTCCAAACATCATCAACCACTAGCAACGCTTTTTTATCGGATAATAACGTTCTTAATTGTAAGGAAGCGCTATGAATATTAATCGGTTTAAAATCATAATCACCTAATTGCTGTATCCACGTACTTAGAAAGGATAAAATATCAGGGTTCTGACCTAAGGTTGCCCAAAAAATCCCATCGGTAAAATGGGATTGAACCTCCTCATCACGGGCTAAAGCTGCAGCTAACGTGGATTTACCAATTCCTCCTAAGCCATAGATGGCACTAACTACTAAGGTGCCAGCTGTAGCGGTTTCTTTGGATAAAAGAATTTGTTTTAGTCGTTGGCTTACTTCCGGGCGCTTGACATAATACGGAGGTAGTGGTGGTGCTTGAAACGGTACACCAATAGGTGCACGATGAGACTCTTGAAGGATCTGATTCTCAATGTGAACTTGAGCACCTGAGGCAGCATAAACACCAATTTTTTCGGCAAACTTGCCAGAGTCTTCAGGGGTGCATATCATAATTTGTAAAAAAGATCGCAAGTGTGGGGAGTGTGGGGAGTGTGGGGAGTGTGGGAATATTCTCCCGAATTTTTGCCTAATTGCAAAACTGAGATGCAGCTGTCTTCAGGCATTTGGAGCTAAATGTGATTAAAATTCCATCTTATCGATTCTTCCCTGACCACCTGGCATGACAACCTGACCAATTTTCTCTGCCAACTTTTGCAAGTTTGGCATGGCAATAATTTCAGCAAATTTGGGATTTGGTTCGGCCTGGGCAGCGGCTGCCAATTCCTGCATAGCTTGAGCCACTTCGGAGTTATCTTGGGCTGCTGCCTCTACCTGCAATACCACGTCATCAAAATCGAGAGGTACCTCTGGGGCGTTCTCGATCGCAGTTACTGTATCTGGAGACTGTTTTCTCAGGGATTCCAGAAACTGGCTAGTCTGGTTCCAAACAACTTGCCCGACATTTTCCCCAGTTTTTTCTAAGGCTTTAGTGGCGAGCACAGTAGAAATAGCGACAACTGCAGCGGCTAATGGTTCCATAGTTTAAGGAGATTATTCAGAGTCTTGGTTTATTATAGTATTTTTAAATTGGGTGAGTTAGTTAGTAGTTAGTAGGGTGGGCAGTGCCTACTAATGCTATCGCCAGATGCTCTTATCTATCTTTGGCACTGCCCACCCTACATCAATATTCTATTGTGATTAATTCTTTGGTGGGCAGTGCTTACTAATGCTATCGCCAGCTGCTGTTATCTATCTTTGGCACTGCCCACCCTACATCAATATTCTATTGTGATTAATTCTTTGGTGGGCAGTGCCTACTCATGCTATCGCCAGCTGCTGTTATCTATCTTTGGCACTGCCCACCCTACATCAATATTCTCTATTGTGATTAATTCGCGCGGTGGGCAGTGCCTACTAATGCGATCGCCAGCTGCTGTTATCTATCTTTGGCACTGCCCACCCTACATCAATATTCTATTGTGATTAATTCTTTGGTGGGCAGTGCCTACTCATCCTATCTCTAGCT
>NZ_JAAHGN010000728.1:0-3904 GCF_010672485.1 Moorena sp. SIO2C4
TGTAGAGGATTTATTAGAAGTAATTGTGCTAGGGAATCAGGGGATGCCCATGGAAACCATGGTAGTACTTGCTAATCGCATCGCTCAATCTGCCAAACCTGATCAACCTGATCAAGACCTTCTATTATTAGATGAATACCCCTTAGAGGAGACTACGCTGGATCTGGTTGAGCTACCCCAAAACCATCCATCTCTGTTCTTGCAACCTATCTCTGGACGGTCTTTACCACCAAAACTTTACCAGCATCAGCCGAGTGACATAACTGTTAAATCCCTCGAATTGCCCAATTTGCCTACAATGCAGTCGGTGGCTGACCCTGAGGCAAAGCACGAAGATGTCCAAGATCAGTCTAAAGGATCTGATTCCGTTTCCCTAGATGATCAAGAATCCTCGACTACAGCCAATCCAGAACTAAATAATCGAGAGCAAGATACTGGGTCAGAGTTACAGCCTCAAGACACAGTAGTTCAAGACACAGTAGTTCAAGACACAGTAGTTCAAGACACATTAGTTCAAGACACATTAGTTCAAGACACAGTAGAACAGTCCAAAGATAGTACTAAAAATACTACTGAAGATAGTAACTTAGAGATAAATTCTGAGGTCTCATCTAATTCTAATGATGCTTCTGAAGTGCTGATTAATTCCCTAACGGAATCTGAGGCAATCCAAACTATTGAGATTAGTGAGATTGATCAATCTCAGACAGATGTTCAGTTAGAGGATTCAGAATCCCTTGATACCCAGTTCAAGAATTCCAAGCTAAACCAATTATTGAATACTACTCGGTGGGAGACTCCAGATTCTGTACAAGATCCTGAGTCAATCGCTTTAGAAGATGCTTTCCGAGCCTTAAACATGGAAGAGCGTTTTTGGTCACGGTTGAGTGCTTTAGCGGAAGATGATGAATTGATGGAATTGCTGAGGTTAGAATTATCCCCAGAGAGTAATCCTGCTGGGCAAGATCACTCAGCAGTGGAAGATGAACAGAGGAATCAAACGGCTAGCAACCAAGAAGAGGTTAGGGAATTTCCAGAAAAGGTCTTGGAGTCAATGACAGAATCTGAGGATTTGTCGCTAGTTAGTTCAGAATTAGCAATGCCAAAGACACCCCCTAGAGTTGGTATTACTAGTCACGATTGGAGCACTCAGGAAATTGTAGTAGACGATATAGAAATAGCCCCACAAGCTACAAAAGCTACTGCAACTAAGCAACATGACGTTAAGGCGAAACTGGAGAATCTTTCATCCCTAGAGTTGGATGCGACCTTAACAGCACCCACTTTATCAATACCGACTACTAGGGAGTTGGTTGCTGGAGAAAAGGTAATGGTTACCATAAAACTTCCTCCTAGTCAATCTCGTCTATGTATTAAATTGTGGGTTAAAGACGTGCAAACTCGCTCTCTGCTCCAGGAAACCCGTTCTATTATAGATTTACTCCCCAATGCGGCTGGGGAGCTGGAGGCAATGACTCAATTAGTTATACCCGAAGGCACGACTCAAATCAGAATTGAAGCGATCGCAATTAATTTGGAGAACCAGCAGGAGAGTCACAAGGCGGAGTTGGAGTGTGTAGTTGTTCCTACTGATTTATCGAGTACGGTTGAAGGATGAAGTATTTTACATAGCATTTCTCAATTGGTTGAGGTACAACTTCCTAAGTTTTAGGAAGCAGGGAGCAGGGAGCAGGGAATAGGGAAAAAATCCTGTGTACCTCATAAGTATGAAAAACGCTAGACTGAGGCAATACCGTTTTGTTCCATATAATTCAGTAACCAGTTTGCTGCGGTAGCTCGGCGAGTTTGTCGAGGACCAAATTCCCCGATTTTGTAACCTTTGAAACCTAATTTTTCTTTCAATAGCTGTTTATTTTCTTTGGGTATTGAACGGGTTAGTTTTACCGTAGCAGGGCGGCTTTCTAGGAAATTGGGTGGCTCGGGATAGTCTTCTTGCCATTCAGGATTAACCTCAGTTATATCCCACTGCCCGGTAGTTGAGTTATAACGATAACCTAGATAGTACCAGAGTAGTTTATTAACGGTATCGTCATCAATTTCTTCGTTTAAAATTGACCAAATTGTATTAGTATTGAGTGGCGGTAGTTCAAACATAGTTTAAATTCTAAATTAGAAATTATCAAGGATTAAGTAGACTTCTTCACTTCTCACCTGGTACCTCTGGCGGAATAATGGTAATGGTTGGGGATTGAAGCTGTATGGCTATGAAAATTATAAAGCAGCCGCTGCGGTGGCAGGTGGGATTGGTTTTCTTGGCTGGTGTGTTGGCGATTTCGACATCAGCTATTTTTGTGCGATTAGCGATCGCATCGGCTGGGGTGAGTGGGGTAGGGTTTAGCCTGTTCGTGGCTGGGTCTCGCCTTACTATTGCGTCTATGCTACTGTTACCAGCTTGGCGCAATTTCAGGCAAGCTCAGCTAGGTCCAGGTGCATTACTCTATGCCAGTGGGGCTGGTATTTGTTTAGCGCTACACTTTGTGACTTGGATTACTTCCTTGTCTTTTACTTCCATTGCGGCATCTACTACCTTAGTTACCACAACTCCGATTTGGGTTGCTCTAGTTTCTTGGCTGTGGTTCAAGGAAAAACTAACTAGGCTGACGGTTTTGGGGATTGGTGTAGCCTTTGTAGGTGCTGTGCTGATTAGTTTGGGGGATGGGGGTGCTATTAGTGGTGGGAGTAATCCTCTGTTGGGGAATTCTCTAGCATTGATGGCAGCAGTGATAGCAAGTTTGTATGTACTTTGGGGACGTGAAGCACAGCAGCGGGGTTTGAGTATCGGTAGCTATAGTGCTGTCGCCTACAGTATGGGGGCTTTGGTGTTGTTACTGTTATCCTTACTCTGGGGTGTCAGTTATCTCAATTATCCGGTAGGAGTTTACCTCTACATCTTGTTATTGGCACTTTTCCCCCAAATGGTGGGACATACCAGTTTTAACTGGTTGGTACGCTGGATTAATCCTACCCTGGTGACCCTGGCTATTTTGTTTGAACCGGTTGGTGCTTGTTTTTTGGGCTATCTGATTTTTCAGGAAGTGCCGGGGGTATTGGTCTTGGTAGGTGCCGTGGTATTGTTAGTTGGGGTTGCAGTGGCAGTTTATGGAGCGAATGTGAAAATAGGTTGAAGGTTAATCGGTTGAAGGTTACTGGCGCACGGAATAAGAATATAATGATTTATTTGCAGCGAGTGGTTTTAAACTCGAACAACTCGTTTATACTGATAAAATGAGAAAAGTCCAACAGTGCTCGAGTTTAGCCTTCAATAAAGATTTTTTTGACCTCAACTATTAGGTTTTACACCTCAACTTTCAGGTAGAAAACGTAGTAGTGTTAAAAAATTAGTTAATTGACTACAGTCTGCCAAAAGTAGGAGAAGCAAAAAAGAAATGAAAAAAATGATCAAAACTTGTTTTGTAACGTTATTAACCTGTATGCTAGTGCTAACAATCAATGGGATGAATGCCCTGGCGAGTAGTGAAACTGAGATGGAAATATGTGACTTAACTCTACATTCATTTTGTGACCGTGATCTGTTGCCGACGCAATATGTGGAACTTATTGCTCCCCCTAACCATATCTCATTTCTTCTTTTGAAAAATGATGCTCCAGGAGATAGAAACGGTCAAATAGAAAATGATGATGATTATGTTACTTACAGCGCTAGGGAAATAACAACTTACTTAGCCACGTTTTCCAATAGTGAAGACATCACAAAAAGGCTGAAAATATCCAACACTGACGCTATAACAGAGTCTCCGCAGCATTGGACATTTTATCATAGACCTGCACAAGTGGTCAAATTGGTTAACGTATTTGCTGCCAATAAAAATTAATAAATTCGGGAGCATACTATTTTGGGAAATATCTCTTATTCTATAGGCAA
>NZ_JAAHGN010000729.1:0-3900 GCF_010672485.1 Moorena sp. SIO2C4
TTAATGTACCTTTTAGGTGCCGGTCGGCAAGCTGAAAAGCCTCTGCTAGAAGGATAAACCAATAAAAACCTTGAAAAAGTAAGCCCAATGATTTGAACGGAGGGTGTAGAGGCTTTTTGGCTCAGCTGTTAAGGGTTTTCTACTCTTAAGAATCCCTCACTATAATCTTGGCCAAAAGGCCACGCTACGCGAAAGATTTAGTGATGGGAGTGTCAATCCGGCTAATTGCTTCGAGTCAATGCCAATGCTCTGTACTCAGTGCCATCTTGTCCCGTCTTCCTCTACCCATGGTTCTCACCGCTCCCTGGCTCTATTACACTAATTTAACATGGTCACTCCACTACGCACTTAACAAGAATACATTTTCCCAAACTATTCCAAAAGCTCCAACACAGCTTTCGGTGAAAGTTTATCCTTAAACCAAACAACTTGAGCTGGCAAATTCTTCACCGTAACCCCAGCTTTCTCCAAATTTAACCGTTCCGAAATCGCCAGAATCAAATTGTCACATTCGGCCTTGCGCACCTGAGCGAATTTCTTCTTTAAATATTCTGGACGCCAGTAACCAATAATTTCTAATAGGAAATTTCGCCCATCAGGATGAACAATCCGAAAGTCGGGCACCATCACACTACCAGGAATCGGAATTAAATCCACTTCTCGCTCTAAGACCCACTCAGTTTTCTGAGATTCCCAACGCTTAGCAAAGGAAGCCTCTAACATACTGTCGTAGGGTTTACCAGGGGGATAGTGAGTCACCAAGCCACAGCGGTCATTAAGGCTAAAATGCCCCGTCTTGATCGTACCGCTGTAAGGGTCACGGCTTTGTAACGTCGCCTTGAGACTCCATTTAGTAACGTGTAGTAAGGCTGGAATCAGTTTTGCGATCGCTCTACCCATCCTACAAATTCAGTATTATTAATCTGAATTATGAATTCTATACTCCTACTAAGTATCTGATTAATCCAGGAGAATTGCTATAACTTTCTAGGGCATCCCTTTAATTTTAAGACGAATACGGTAAAGACTGTTTCTTGCTGTAATGTAAAGGGTTTGGTAGTCACTGTCACCCCAGGCTAAATTAGCGGGAGCTTCTGGCACTTCAATAATGCCCAGTAGGTTGCCACTGGGATCAAAAATCCAAACTCCCCCAGGTCCAGTGCTGTAAACATTTCCTTGGATGTCTACCTTCATACCATCTGCTGCCCCCTCTTTACTAGGAGGTTTCAGTTCGGCAAAAAGTTTTCCATTCTCTAACATCCCGTCTGGCTTGACATCAAAAACCCGAATATGACCTCTTTCTGAATCATTCACATATAATTTAGTTTCATCTGGGGAAAAGACAATACCATTAGGGCGAACAAAGTCATCAACTAGCAGGGTTAGTGTGCCATCTGGTGCTAGACGATAAACACCATAAAACCCTAATTCTTCTTGTTCGGATTTGATGCCATAGGGAGGATCAGTAAAATAGATGCTACCATCTGATTTGACTGCTAGATCGTTGGGACTATTCAGCCGCTTCCCTTGGTAGTGACTAGCTAGAGTTATGATTTTTCCATCTTTCTGTGTTAGGGATAGACGACGATTACTATGTTCGGCAGTAACTAAACGCCCTGAGCGGTCTAACGTATTACCATTAGCATTGCCAGAAGGTTGACGAAAAATCTCGGTTTTTTGATCTGGTTGCCATTTATAAATGGTATTAGCTGGGATGTCACTAAATAGCAGAAAGCCGTCGGGATGCCAAACAGGTCCTTCAGTAAACTTAAAACCTCCTGCTACTTTTTCAACTTGAGTATTGGGAGCAATAATTTCTCCTAGATTATTTTGTTTGGTGTAAAATTTATAAACCATTAGGTGTCGGTAAGTTTCACCTGGATGCAAGATAACCGAAGGAAAGTTAGGCTGATTGACTGAGTCAGGAAAATGTTGTGTCTCTAGGCACAAACCTTGATGATTTGTATAAACAACATCTCCTTTACCCACAGTTCTAAGCTTAGGAAGATTTCCCGAAAAAAACTGTATTCCTGGCTGATTACTGTGAAGCTCCATCACCCGACCAGATTTTGGTTCATATACAGTAGCTGCGAGTTTGATTTTTTCTGATTCTCCATTCAAGACATAATTGAGGTCGTAGCCTCCTGGATAGTTTTGCTTTAGGGTATTTCTAAGCTGATTAATTCCATCTCCAATCAACTGAGGCTGAGTAAAGTCGTAAGGTGTATCTTTAACTGATTTAATCTCTCCTGTAGGGATTCGCTGTTCGTTGGTAGGCGTATATCTATCGGCATTGATCGTTAAATATTGTCCTAGAATATTCCCAGAACCATGACCAGCCAAGTTCCAATAGGAATGATTCACCAAGTTGACAGGAGTAGGTTTGTTAGTGGTAGCAGTCATTTCCAGCTTTAACTGATTATCGTTAGTCAGAGTGTAAATGGCTGTAACTGTCAAATCACCTGGATATCCTTCTTCTCCATCAGGACTCAGATAAGTTAGTTTTAGTGCCTGTCCTTGGCTACTGTTAATCGGTTCAGCTTTCCAAACCACTTTGTCAAAACCCTTTTTACCACCATGTATGTGATGGGAACCGGCATTAGCAGCTAGCTCATACTTTTCACCATTGAGAGTAAACTGAGCATCTTTAATCCTATTAGCGACGCGACCAACAATTGCACCATAATATAGGTAGCGCTTAGCCGTAAAATAATCTTCTAGACTATCAAATCCCAGCACTACATCGTCTAGCTGACCGCTGTTATCAGGCAAGTGTAATTCAGTAAGAGTCGCACCATAGTTGGTTATCTTAGCTACTAAACCATTGGTATTGGTTAAAGTATAGAGATAAACTTTCTGATCATCTTTAGTCTGGCCAAATTCCATCTTGGTTACAGTTTTGTTTTCTTGGGTATGGTAGTTATTTGCTGTGGCGTAAGATTGCTCAGGGTTAAATCTCTTGTATAAATCTGATTTTACTAAAAGTACACTCATTCCCATTGCGGTAAAAATTGTGATTATTTTTGTTAACATTGAACCAGTAAGCATAGTTTTTTTTAAGTAATTGTAATCTGTATAAATTCTAATTTATATAATTTTTTTTAGGAAGATAATAGAGGGTAACTGGTTCCGCCTGCTGGGATGACAGGTCGCCATTGGTAACAAGTTAAATACGAATACCTTGTGGTCAACGCTAATGGGTAATGGATAATCGGGAGCCAATTAACTATTACCAGCTAACTAGATGTATAATTCCTGAAGCTATTTGAGATTAGCCGATAGTTTTGATATCAATAATCAAGGAAAACTCAGGCATTTGACCCAGGGGTGGGAGTACATGATTGATTGTGGACAACCAGAAAGACGCTGATTTATTATTGGTTCTTATTGCTTTTAGGATTAGGCTGAATGCTTACAACCAGCGACCTTGATTTTACTGACGTTTATTAAAATGAGGAGAGGGCTAGGTTAATCATAATCTAGCCAGTGCGATTATAGCAACTTTAATCCATATTAGGCATTGTTCTTAAACATTATTTACATACTTTACATACAATGATAAAAGCCTTAGCACCAATTACGACTACTGACTTGGCGAGAGACTTGGCGACACTAGGGATTGATTTAATTCGTAAAGCTGGTTGTGAGTATGGAGATATCCGTATTTGTACTTACCGTAATCAGAACTTAACTGCACGCGATCGCTCCCTTAGCCAACTCTGTGATAATGTTAGTTCTGGTTTTGGAGTAAGAGTGTTACTAAAGGGCGCTTGGGGCTTTGCGGCTAGTCCCTATAAAACTCCAGAGGAAGTGGAACGAATGGTGGCTTTAGCTGTGGAGATTGCTAAAGGTAGCCGCCTTTCTTAGCAAACACAGGTAAGATTAGCCCCAGTAAAAGCG
>NZ_JAAHGN010000073.1:0-13472 GCF_010672485.1 Moorena sp. SIO2C4
CCAAAAAACTAGGACTTATCTTAAGCACGGAAATCCGTTAAACGACTTCCAACCCTTCTCACATCCAATGGTGGATTTTTAACCTGATTAGTATTCAAATTGCTGTTAAGTTCCCGAATACGGCGGGACAGCATACGAATAATCTTAATTGCAAATTCTGGTGTCTCATCAATGGCATCATAGAGTTGTAGCTGTGTCAACATCAAACAATGGCAAGGTTCGATGGTGGTCACAGAAGCGGAACGAGGTTCTGCATCAAACAAGGACATCTCCCCAAAGCAGGCTCCTTGCTTGAACTGTGCCAAATTCCGCTCACCAATGTGAACTCTTACCAAACCTGAGACTACAATATAAAGTTCCCTACCCTCTTCCCCTTGAGCAAAGATGGTATGGTTAGAAGGAAAGTCTAGCTCGTCCATCACAGAGGCTAGTCGCATCAGAAAATCGTCCCGCAATTCGTGAAAAATTGGGACACCCCTGATAAAAATTAAACGATCAATGCTAGATAACATTGGTTAGCGGTTGGGTTAGCGGTTGGCTGCTAGCGAATAGCCGTCCTGTAGTAAACTACAAGTTTAACCCATACCGATAGTTGTTTCGCTAATTGTTTATAGTTAATGGCTCACTAGACCTAGGGGTGGAATTAAGATTCAAGCAATTTACTGTGGTAATTTCAGACGTAAGTATTTAGCGGTCAGCAGTCAGCGGTCAGCTTATTTTATTCAAAAGCTGTTCGCACCTCAATTAGCGTGGCCACAGGCCAATGGCTGATAGCTGATACGCGACACGCTGATACGCGACACGCTGATGGCTGAATGCTTACTTTCAGACATTATTTCACCCCTAGCTCTACTGTCCACTGCCATGATAAATTAGAGATGATGCCAGCAAAGTTTACAAACAATAGGCAACTATACTGATCAAACTATCCGATAATCTCTTGTGCTTGAGCAGCTACCAAGGGATCTGGGTCATTCCTAAGCACTGGCAACAACTCTGCACAAGCACGAGGTGACATCTCTTTGAGATAAGCCACAACCGCTTCCCGCACAAAACCGGTAGGATGACGTAAGCAACTCATAGCCGCTGCTGGTGCTAGAGAGCAGTGTGCTGCTCTGGCCACATGAAAACAACACGCTAGGGGCCAATCTGACATAAAATGTCGTAACTCGATTAACCGACGTAAGCGATCGCTTACACTCATGGGTTGATAAGGCACTAAATCCACGAGGGCAGCTAATTTTTCTTTCAGAGAACGCCGGTCTAAAATTGACAAAAATGCTTTCTTATTAGGAATATCTAGGGTATTATCCAAAATTTCTAACCCTAGGGCAATGTTTGACCGAGAATGGGATGCTAGATTAAACTCAGCTGCTTTGATGGCACTCGATGGATAAAGAAACTTCATCAGTAAGAAACACACCTCCACCAGATCTTGTTGAAGATCATTAAGCCCCTGCCGCAGCAAATCTGCCTCCAGTCCAGCTATTTTCTTTGAGGTCAAATCCAGCAGTGCGCCATAAATTTGACCCAAAAACATCAATTCTTGCTCAATTAAGGCTTCTACGACCCTACGCCCTAACTCGTTCATCACCGCTTCAATTCCAACCTCCCCTGGAATCTTCAGCAGGATCGTGAGAATATTACGACGGGTTGTCCCCCAACTACTCATCAACTGTTGCACCAAATGCTTCATAGCTTCAGGAGTACCCTTCTGAGTTATAGCCTGGAGTCTGCCAATCTCACCGAGAGCCATCCAAGCTTGCCGCCTTACTGGGTCTGGCTTATGAATATCTTCAGACAAAACCCTCAATAAAGCAATGGCTTCATCCCCTTGCTTGACCAACGCTCTACGAGCAGCATTGCGGGTAGATGTGTAGTAAAGTGCCTTGACTAAAGACGGATAGTACTTTTCAAATCGTTTAGCAGCAATCACCTCTAAACAAGCACACCGTACCTTTAATGACTTATCCCTTAACAGGTCATCAATATAAACTACCAAGGATTCCAAGTAATCCATCTCTGCCAAAGCTCGGGTACCCATCAACCGTTCTTGCTCTTTTTTTGAGGTGAGCATCCGCCGCAGGGTTTTGACGGCTTCAAATTTCTCTTTTGGTGTACCCCGACCCATAATTAAAGCAGCTGCTGTAGCTCTTACGGTTGGGTCAACAGCAGGTTGTAGATAAGGCTTAATTGTCCGAATATTCAGGTCTTTCTGAGCCAGCCAAAAATAGCGCAATGCTAAGGCCAGGACTTCTACTGGTGGTCTTTGATCAATCAACCGAGACACATCTTCTAGACAATCTGGGTTGGGATAGGGCAACATCACCTCTAAACTCTGGCGCTGCAAATCTGTAGACATTTCTCCCAGCAAGGGAGAAAGAACCTGACTCGCTGTTTCTGGAGCGATTTGAGACAACAGTTGAATGTAAGCAGAGCGGTTCTTCGGCTCAGTTTTCAGTCGCTTTACCGCTTCCTCAAAGAGGGTCTTAGTATCCAGGAAATTGGTATTGGCAGAACCCAAACGTCCTTGCTCAGCATTGATCAGCAGCAATGAACCATAATTAGCCCGCATCAACCGGGTACTCAGCAGCCATAATAGGGCAAAAATCACTACCATTAGAATAAACACCCAATGGCGCAATGGCTCAAAATTGGGGAAAGCCCAATCCAGCAGCCCAATGGTGGCTAAAATTCCAATGCCAGTAATGCCAGTAGTCATGGGTTTGGCAATCCCTTGCACAGTAGTCTGCACCACAGAGCGTAACCCTGACGGTAAGGCTTGGAAGAGTACAGGTTCAACACTAGCAATTAAAGTAAAGCGCAATAGTTCATCAACGAATCGGAGTAAGACTACACCAATAAATAGCCCTGTAATCCAGCTAGGCAAGAACCCAATATCAAACTTTAGCCAACTTGCCATGTTAGCTAGGGTCACTAAGCCAATCACAGATAAAGCACCAGGTAATACCATAGCGCTTAGGAAAAGACCAAAGCGATCAATCACCCGACTAGAGATAAACCATTGGGTCACCAGTTCAAAAAGTCCCAACGTACCACTGAATAGACCCAGAAAACCAGCAATTGCTGAACTATCCAGGGTTTGCTCCAATTGACCCATATACTGAAATTCAATTAGGAGGTACAGGGCTTCCCCTAAGATAAAAAAGGCAAATAAAGGGATGACATAGCGTCTGAGGGATTCACTCGGCTGACGCACAGCAAAGTCTGGCTCCATTTCTTCCCACTGTCGTGCTGGGGAGTTAGGAAAGGCTTGCTGGTAGTGCTGACATATATAAACCAAGGTCAGTGCTCCGATGAGCATCATGCCAGACCCAAAAGCCACCACATTGTTGAGTCCCACTAACAGCAATAATAGAGGTAATGAGAACCCAGAGAGGACATCAGCTACCAAAAGCCCACTGGAGATTAGGGGGTAGGTACGCTTAATTTCCCGAATGTTGAATAACTGATTAGCCGTCACCTGGGAATTAAGGTCATTGAGGATGTACACCGCATCCATCCACAATCGCAATAGAAAGATGGTGACTACAGTAATATAGCCATACTCGATCTCCAAGCCTAGGCGGAACACTAACAGGGGTAAGGCAGCTAGGATAGCGATCGCTACCAAGACTGACCTCAAGGGTAAAATGCTCTGCAACCAGGAGTATAATACTCCCAGCCCAGAGCAGATCACGGAACTAGCAATATAAATCACCGGTAACCACTTCGCGCCATATTTCTCTAGAAACAAGGCAATGGCACTGTACTCTAACCAAAGCAGTCCCATGGAAGTGGTGGTATGGAAGGCGAACATCAACAATGTCCGCTCGCCTTCTTCTGGGCGAAGATTCACCCACTCTAGGATTTTTCTAACCCAGTAACCCTTCAGGCGAGTCGGAGATGGCAATTTCATAGAGTCATTCGTCCTTCGTCACTAGTCCTCAGTCAGTAGTCCTTGGTATTTTAAGCTGCTTGCTCCGTGCATGGGTATTCAGACATGAATTCCAGGCACCTGCCCATGTGGGTACCAATGACTAATAACCAATGACTAATGACCAATGACTAATGACCAATGACCAATGACTGATGACCAATCACTATAACCACTATTTTTTGGGGGAGAGTAACATCATCATGTTACGACCTTCCCGCTTCGGTGCTTGCTGGACTTCTGCCAATTCTTGTAAATCCTTAGCCATGCGCTCGAGTAGTGCCTGGGCTAAATTACTGTGTTGAATTTCTCGACCTCGGAAGGTAATGGTAGCTTTGACCTTATCGCCAGATTTCAGGAAGCGCTCCGCTTGATTGACCCGCACATTGTAGTCATGGTCTTCTATTTTGTAGCGCATCTTCACTTCTTTTACATCAGCCGTGTGCTGCTTCTTCTTTGCTTCACGGGCTTTCTTCTCTTGTTCAAATTTGTACTTGCCATAGTCCATGATGCGACACACTGGCGGATCTGCCTTGTCACTAACCAGGACAAGATCTAACTCCTTTTCCTCAGCGATCCGCAGGGCGTCTTGAGGTGTGATTATACCCAGCTGTGCCCCATCGGTATCAATGGCTCTAATCTTCGGAAACCTTATTCTTTCGTTAATTTGGGGTAGATCGCGTTGGCGTCTTCTATTATCACTCACAGGCGTTTGTTTATTTTCTTAAGTGGATTAATCAAAAAATCGACTTACTACATACACTTGCCATTTTACTAATTCCTTTCTTGTTTCTGTTCAAATTATTAACATCACTTAGGAAACCAAGGCCGATGGAATAGTTATAACTTACTCCTTTGCCTGATAGGCAAGGCATAATGGACTCAAGTTGCTTTGTAAATATTTTTGAAGTTGAGGCAGGTTGTGACCAAATCTTTGCATTGGCAGCAACGAGTTGGTAGTCAAAGGGATTGGGTCTGGCGGGGTTGGCCGATCCGTTATACCTATTTTCGCCCACCCCAACCCCTAACTGTCCAGCCGACAACACCAGTTATTCTGCTTCATGGGTTTGGTGCTTCGGTAGGGCATTGGCGTAATAACCTAGACGTAATCGGTCAACATCATACCGTTTATGCTTTAGATCTGCTGGGTTTTGGGGCATCCCGGAAAGCTTCGGTTGACTATACCATTGACCTTTGGGTAGCTCAGGTTTATGAATTTTGGCAAACTTTTATCCAAAAACCGGTAGTGTTAGTAGGTAACTCCATTGGTTCGCTAGTTGGTCTAGGAGCAGCAGCAACCCATCCAGAGATGGTTAAAGGTCTGGTGATGATTAATTTACCAGATTTCCAAGCCCGAGAAGAAGCGATTCCTAGTTGGCTCGGACCGATAGTCTCAACTGTTGAGAGTCTAGTGGCATCACCAGTGCTACTCAAAACCCTATTTTACGTGGTAAGACGTCCAGGGATTGTGCGTAAGTGGGCAGGGTTAGCTTATGCTAATCCAGAGGCAGTTACAGATGATTTAGTAGAAATTCTGAGTGTCCCTGCCACCGATCCTGGAGCTGCGGCCACCTTTAGTAGACTTTTGAGAGGGATGACCGCTCCTAACTTTAGTCTACCGGTCAAATCCCTATTACCTACATTAGATATTCCTATGCTATTGATGTGGGGACTAGAAGACCGGATGATTCCCCCTATGTTAGCTCGCAAGTTTGTTAAACTCAATCCTAATTTAGAGCTATTGGAGTTAGATCATGCTGGTCACTGTCCCCACGATGAATGTCCGGAACAGGTGAATCTGATCCTGTTAGAGTGGCTGGGAGCTAAGGTTTGATTATCCCCACAATTGGTATTAGCCGACGCTCACTTGATCAGTTTCAACCTCCGTGCAACCATCCACACCTGAGGCAACATTAACCATCTTATCTAGAACCTCCTGGCTAGCTACTTCTCCTTTTAGCACAACTTTACCGCCAGTTTGAGCAACCCAGAGCCTTTCCTCGTCATCCAGCTCGTCGTCTTGGTCAAAGGCCCAAACAACTCGCTTGGCAAGGCCGCTTTGGTCGTATTCCCCGTTTAACCCCATTCGTTCTGGGGGAATGTCATCTCCTGCTGGTGCATCTTCTGAAGGGGTACTAGCTGCGGCAGCTTCCTCTGGGCTCCCAAATCCAAACATTCGCTTTAACCAACCCATAATTATTTGGTTTCACTCCAATCAGTTTTTACCGATTTTTATGTTACCGAGGAATTTGGCAATTAGCTGCCTAGTTTCATAAAAAATATATCTTTAGATACAGCACACTGTTACTAGAGTTCTTGGTTACTCAAAACCTGGATAAAATGGTAATTGGTTTGTAAGCATTCAGCCGTCAGCTGTCAGCCGTCAGCTAAAAGCTCACGCTACTTGAGGTGCTTAAAATAAAATCGAAAGTCTGGGGAAAATATCTTGGCCGTTGGCCAAACTACTTGAGGTGATTTGTGGCACAGGCTTCTAGCCTGTGACCTAACCTCTGGCTGATCGCTGATCGCTGATCGCTGATCGCTGATCGCTGATCGCTGAATGCTTACATTGGTTTACCGTTGACCGTTGACGCTTAGCTTCAAGAAACTTAACAGTTAACCGTTGCTACTCCCTTATACCCCCTAAAAAAAGGGGCTAGTCAACACTTAACAGTCAACAGTCTCACCAATAAATCACGTTGATAGCAATTTAGGCAGCACACGCCCCCACCACTCCCAAGTCAACTCCCAAGTCAACTCCCAAGTCAAACTATGAAACATACCCTTTCCGTTTTAGTTGAAGATGAAGCCGGTGTTCTAACTCGCATTGCTGGTTTATTTGCCCGTAGAGGCTTCAATATCGAAAGTCTTGCCGTTGGACCAACTGAGCAGGTTGGTATATCTCGAATTACGATGGTAGTACCTGGAGATGACAGCAGCATTGAGCAGCTGACTAAGCAACTCTATAAGCTAATAAATGTCCTTAAAGTACAAGATATTACCTCAATTCCCTGTGTCGAAAGGGAGTTGATGCTGCTAAAGGTTAACACTACTAGTTCCACCCGCTCCGAGATTATTGAATTAGCCCAGGTGTTTCGTGCCCATGTCGTAGATACATCTGAGGAGTCACTAACTCTAGAAGTTGTGGGAGACCCTGGTAAAATGGTAGCACTGACCCAAATGCTGAATAAGTTTGGTATCCGTGAAATTGCCCGGACTGGCAAAATCGCCCTAACCCGAGAATCGGGAGTCAATACTGAATATCTCAAGTCTTTGCACGCAAAAGTTTAAGTAGCCATTAGTCATTAGTTATTGGTCGTTAGTCATTGGTGATTGGTTCGTCTATTTTACCTGCAAGCCTTGATGATATGAACCTACAGGAATTGCGATCGCAAATTCTGTTCCCTTACCCGGATTAGAGGTACATAGGATTTGACCGCCATGCTGTTCAACAACGATTTTCTTGGAGATATCTAGCCCTAAGCCAGTTCCCTTGTCGATTGATTTGGTGGTGAAGAATGGTTCAAATATCTTCTGTTTGACCTCTTCTGTCATTCCCGGACCATTATCGATAATTCTGATCACGACCTGTCCACCAGAACTGTCCCCTTGATCACCATCGCTGCCTAGAAATTCTGTCCGAATGGTGATCTTAGGGGGGGCTGGTGCTTTTTGCTTTACACCTTGCGGGCCATAATCAGAAGACTGAGGGGAAACTGGAACAAAGAACCTGTCTGCTTGAACAGCTGCAGAACCTGTAACAAAGAACCTGTTAACCTGTGACTCTTCCAGAGCATCAATGGCATTGCACAGCAGGTTCATCAACACTTGGTTGATTGGACCAGAGTAGCACTTCACTAAAGGGAGTTTTCCATAGTCCTTGGTCACGGTAATCCCGGGATTCTTTCCTTTGGGCTTTAAGCGGTTATGGAGGATAGTCAGATTACTATCAATGCCCTGATGAATATTCACTCGCTGCTTTTCCTGGTCATCCTGTCGGGAAAAGTGGCGCACTGATTGCACAATCTGTTGCAAGCGTTCTGCACCTAATCCCATAGATGATAGGGTTTTAGGAAAATCTTCGATCAGGAAATCTAGATCAATTAGATCAGCGTACTGTTGAATTTCGGCTACAGGCTGGGGATAGTGTTTGGCATATAATCCCAACAGTCTTAATAAATCTTCGCCATAGTCCCTTGCTGGAGTCACATTTCCACAGATAAAGTTAAGTGGATTGTTGATTTCGTGAACAACACCAGCGCATAACTGTCCTAAGGTGGACATTTTTTCACTTTGCTTTAATCCCTCTTGAGCCAGTTCCAGCTTCTTTAAGGCATTCTCCAGTTCCTGGCTTTGGGCTTCTAATTTGGCTTGTGCTGCTTGTAAAGCTGCTTCAGTTAATTTTTGTTTAGTAATATCTTTTACAAAACCTTCGTAGTATAGAATGTAACCAGTAGCATCACGCACTGCCCAAGCACTTTCACAAATCCACATTAGGGTGCCGTCTTGGCGATAGACCTGGGATTCAAAATCCTCTACAAAACCCTTTGAGTGCAGTAGGTCAAGGAATTGATAGCGTCGCTCGGGATCTTTGTGAAGGTAATCCCCAACACCAGTTAAATTACTAAGAAATTGCTTAGGTGATTCATAGCCATATAGTCTAGCTAGCGATGGGTTACAGGCTATATAGTAACCATCAGGGGTGATTTGAAATATACCATCAGTCGAGTTTTCAAATAGAGATCGATATCTCTGTTGGACTGCTAAGAGAGATTCTTCCACTCTTTTACGGTCAATTATTGGCTCAGCTAGTGTCTGATTCGTAGGTTGCCAACTAGTTTTCCAATTGGTGAAGTTTTTGTGAACCGTTGGATTAGGTTTGACCCCCTTACCAGAGCTAGGGGGTAAAGTTCTGCGACTTATTAACATAGATTTTTGCCTCACCTTTTTCCCTCACGACCATGACTATTGAGCATTGCAGCTGCCTCTTCAAGGATGGCTTTCCGGTACAGACTATAGTATTTGCTGTTGGGGAATTGTGCCATCCCTAAACAGTTTTTTACAAAACTATTAACTAAACTGCTCCGAATTTAAATAAATTTAACATACATCTCCTCTTGACAACAGTCAAATTAAGAAGGTTTTTTTCCCAAGTCGCGCACTGTAGTCAAATATTGTCCTAGAAAGGGTAAGCCACCAATGGCTGGAAGTAGGTAGCGGGAAGTACACAGTAATCCTAAGGCGGCAGCTTCCTCCTTAGGGAAATAGCGTTGGTAGAAGAAAATTAGCGCAGCATCACGGGTGCCAACCCCCGCAAAGGTTAGTGGTAACAATCCCGCTAAAATGGCTAGGGGGGACAGAGCGAGATTGGCTAAAAAGGGTGTCCAGGCGTTGAGGGCGAGGATAAATAACCAAATTTGCAATAAGTGTAAGAACCAGATAAAAATTGAAGTTAGGGTAATTTTGAATAATTGCTTGGGGTCATGCCAGAAGTAGCCGTGCATTTCCCCCCAAGACATTTGCATTTTTTCTAGCTTTGGACGGAATTTTTTTGGGGCAATTTTTTTTGTCACTAAGAAAAATAAATGGGCAAATTTGCGGGAACTGAGGAGGAATAGCCCTAAAATTAAGCCGAAAATTATCCCAGCGGTCATCAACCAAAAGAAACCACTTTTCCCCGGATAGAGTAATAAACCAAAGACACACCATAGCAGTAGAGACAGCATGTCACAAGCTTTTTCAAAAATAACGATGGCTAACGACAAGCTCCCAGCTAAATTACCCCGCTGCTTCATAAAGTAGGCTTTAGCAATATCTCCCATTTTGGAGGGCAAGACCATATTCAGGGTACTGGCAGCTAAAATCAGGCGATTGGCTTCCCAAAATCGGAGTTGGGAACCCGTCGGCATTAGTTGTTGCAGTCGCCAAGCCGTGAACAGGGTGATCGGAATCACCATGCCCAGACTAATCCCCATCCACATGCGATCGCATTCTTTGAATACAGCGATCAGTTGGGGAAAGTCAATTTTGGCATAAATTACCCCTAAGATGAGTAGGCTGATGGCAATGGAGATGAGTCGTTTCATGGATTAGCAGCAAAAGGCAAAAGGCAAAAGGCAACCGGCAACCGGCAACCGGCAACGGTCAACCTTCAATCTACCCTAGGGGAAGGCCAAAGGCGAACAACCTTCAACATCTGATGCTAACCAAAAACTTTAGTGAGAATTTCAACAGCGGGGTCAACTTATAGCCACACCTTAGCCCCACAATGCTTAGGACAAGTGACTACTCCTACATCAAATCAACGATTATGATGTAGGCTTCTCAAACTCACGAATGAGACTTGCTGTTCCTCAATATCATGTATTGATTTACCACAGCCATTCAGCGGCAATCCAACCGCCATTAATGCACGATGCAAAATGTTGATGCCACTATTCCAATCGCGGTCAATTTTTACTCCACAATCAGAACAATGATGAACTCTATCAGCTAGATTTTTCTCAACTGAAGCCCCACAGTTGAAGCACTCAATACTTGTTCCCCGTGGGTTAACGAACTGGACTAACAAACCGCGTTTGACCGCCACTGCTTGTAAAATCTCCAGAAACGACCCCCACCCTGCGTCATGTATTGATTTCGCTAATCTAGTCCGCGCAAGTCCCTTGATATTTAAATTTTCAAACCCAATCAGGTCATACTTACTACATAGCCAATGGGCGACTTGATAGTGAAATTCCTTGCGGCAACGGGTTAAATGAAGGTGCCATAGAGCTACTTTCTGTTTAGCTTTCTGCCAGTTTTTAGAACCCTTTACACGGCGTGACATTACCCGTTGGGCACTTGCTAACCTGTTAGTAGCCTTTCTGTAGAACTGCGGAATCTCAACGGCTTCACCATCTGATGTGGTCAGAAACTTCTCTAAGCCGACATCAATCCCAACAGCAGATTTAACCGATTCTACAGCAAGAAACTCAGGGACAGTATCATCCTTCATTGAGATGCAACAGTACCAGCCGTCCGCTTTTTTAACGATAGTGCATTGCTTGAGAGTGAAACCGGACGGTAGAGGTCGGTGCATCACCACAGATATTTCACCAATCCGACTCAGCTTAAGCACTCCATGTTTGATCTGCGCCCCTGCTCTGGAATTGTTAACCCGTGGGAATATAAACGACCGCAATTGACCTTGTTTCTTAAACCGAGGTCGTCCTCCGCGTTTTCCGGTCGCATCTGGTTTTCTCCATCGTTCCCATGCCATGTTCAGCCGTTGTAAGTTGACTTGTTGAGTTTCGGCGTAAATCAGCTTGTACTCAGGGAATAGCTTTTTAGTTTCCTTTAGTGCTGATTGCTGGGTGTAATAGTTAACGGGTTCTGGGACTTCGCCAATCGCTTCCCTCACAATACTGCATCTATCAATAGGACAACGAGTCCTATTGAGCCAATCAAGTCTTTGACCGAGAGCATAGTTCCAGTGACGACGCAACAATTCCAGCCATCTCTCCATGATGGCTATCTGTTCGTCACTAGGCTTGATTCGATAGCAGTAAGTTAACAGCATAATGTTATTGTACTACTCGCGTACTGTTGAGAACCGTTAAACCCCGTCGGGCAATTCCCCTCCCCTTAAATCACGCGATTATAACGGGAGACCACTTGCCCGTTTAGTTGGGTTGATAGACTAACCGAGATGGGCCTTTGATTTCTACATAATGACCGTAGGTGTTGCGTTTACCTTGTTTGACGGTCAGCACAGGCTTGTAAGTATCGTATTTTCTATTTTCCTTAATAATTTGCTGGTTGACGTGGATGTAAGTCGCCACCTTTTGTGCAACTTTTTTCCAGGTTCCTTTTGGTCCACGCTTACCGGGAATTACTTTAGGCATGCCATTAAATAAGGGAATTTGCCAAAATCTGCCAACTTTTTGAGCGCCTTTAATTCTGCCGCTTTTCAGGAGTTGGCGAACTCGTTGGACACAAATTCCTAACAGATAAGTCGCTTGAGTGGTTCCAATTGTAGTTATCTGTTGTGCTGCCATGTCTTCCCCCTTTAATCTAGCGCTATTGTTGTTAAAAACCTGTTACATAATTTAATAGTATGTTTATATAGCGTTATAGTTTAGAGGTTGAAGTAAGAGGAGAGGTTAACTGTTAAAGTTAGTGTTTAAGTTCTGTAATTAATCTTATACCTAATAAACTATAGCGCTATCGCTTTGGAGACAGGTGTTCAGACAGCCATCAGCAAAAATTAAATAGCGCTATAGTTTATCTATAGGAATATAAACTCATAAAACTACATCGCTATATTTTTTTAAATTCTTCGATTTATATAGCGCTATGACATATAGTGTATTTTTTATAGCGCTATAGTCAACAGTGTAAAGGCATCTAATTTTTGTAATCCTATATATAATAGTTTTTGTCAAATTCAATAAACACTATATGTGGAAAAACAATTGTCAATAAGCACAATAAGGCCAAATTTATTGATAACTACCCCCACTTTATTGACAAGATGCGTTTACCCTGGGTCAATGATGTCGTACAGTATGTGATCGTAGTAACCAGCGTCACACCAGTCATCAAGCGTGAATGTTATTGTAATTGAGTTTTGGAGATTAAATGTAAACTCCTCAGCACGTAAATAGCTAACATCAGGGGACTCACCGGAGTCAAGGTAGTGTATGTGGTCAGCGTACTCGATGGATTCGATGTGGTATGTGCAGAAGGTGTGGTTCTTGATTGTGAATTCCATAGTGTTGTCAAGGTAATCTGATTTTAAAAACGCTGCTCGAACTTCAACCATTCATAATCATCCAAGGTTTGCACCTCATCACTTAGGTCAACCCAAGGTTGTAATTGACCTGCTTGAAAGGTACGACTCATGACCACATAAATCGATGTCTGGTCTCCACCAATTCCAACACTTTGTACCGATTTCCAAGACTTAGCTTGTAACTCATCAATAACCAACCATCGCTCACCTTGCCAATAAAAATATCTGCGAAAGCAGAAGGGAGCGTCTTTTTTACCAGTAATTAATAATTTCTGCAATAATTTCCGAATTAAATTGGGAAAGAAGCGTCCTACCGTTAACATCACTCCCCGTAGAATTAGTAAATTCATTGGAGTCATTTGCTTCTGTTTTGCCCATCCTAAGTTTCCCTCAATCAGAATTTCATCCTCACTGACTTTAACTTGATAGTCATCGATCAGATGACCAACAGCATTTTTGAATTTACCTCTTTCTTTTACGAGTAGGGAAAAATGGGTATCTGAAGCAATTAATTGATTGTCTCGAAATATCTTAAAAACGCCTCCTTTATTCAAAGCTAAATAAAGTTCTGTACCTCGACGGCGGTCAATTAGGATGTTGGCGTCTTTCAACCATACGCGACCACTGGGACGGGGAGTTGGTTTGGGTCGGTTGCTGACAAAATCCCGCCAAGATAGGAGATAATTCCAGGTATGGTGACCAATAATGTGATCATCGGCGTAACAGGGAGCAAGACCATTAGCTAATCCCACCAAGAAG
>NZ_JAAHGN010000730.1:0-3895 GCF_010672485.1 Moorena sp. SIO2C4
ATAGCTTGTAGGGTGGCCAAAAACAGTTTGCTTGTTTTGAGCATTCTAGATGATCTTACTTTGCCCACCCTACTTGAATTGGTCTGATTGCTGATTGCTGATAGCTTGTAGGGTGGCCAAAAACAGTTTGCTTGTTTTGAGCATTCTAGATTATATTACTTTGCCCACCCTACTTGAATTGGTCTGATTGCTGATTGCTGATAGCTTGTAGGGTGGCCAAAAACAGTTTGCTTGTTTTGAGCATTCTAGATTATATTACTTTGCCCACCCTACTTGAATTGGTCTGATTGCTGATTGCTTATAGCTTGTAGGGTGGCCAAAAACAGTTTGCTTGTTTTGAGCATTCTAGATTATATTACTTTGCCCACCCTACTTGAATTGGTCTGAGAGCTGATTGCTTATAGCTTGTAGGGTGGCCAAAAACAGTTTGCTTGTTTTGAGCATTCTAGATGATCTTACTTTGCCCACCCTACTTGAATTGGTCTGAGAGCTGATTGCTGATTGCTGATTGCTGATTGCTGATTGCTGATAGCTGATTGCTTACGGTACTAAACATACTAATTGTTTTTCTGGGGAACCATCCACAGGGACAAGTTTAATTTTATTTTCCTGAGACAGTTCATTAATCCCCTGGTGAATGGCTATTGCCTTGATAGAATTAAATTTATTCTGAGTAGTTTTAATTAAAACGTTATGACCAATAATTTGATTCTGTTTGAGCAGAGTTATGACAAATTCCTTAACTGGTTTGGTAACAATTTGATTATCGTTAATATTACTAGGAAAAATATTTAAATCTTGTAGTAATGAACAATGCTCCAAAACTCCCGATTTTCTGATTATATCTTGTAACTCTGGCAGTGTTAGTATTGTATCAGCAAGCACTAACTCTTGGGAACAAGCTTGATTAACTAAGCTATCATAAGTAGCTAAGTAATGGACAGAAGATAGATTCTCTAATTTGAGGTGAATATGGCCAGAACCATTGAATAGTTTGGTGTAGAGTTTGTCCCCCTTGAGACCGCGTTTCCTAACTTGTGTATAGCGAATCAGGTATAAGGTTTGACAGCGATTGCCTTGAATAGCTTTCTCACAGGCATTCATCAGATGATAGAAGCTGTTACCATTAGTAGTTTCTCCCCAGACTACTCCGAACCGTTCCTGGGATGATGGCAGCTGGTAACTTAGGGAATAACTGGCACAACTACCTGACAAAAAGTTTGATTTAACATCCTTGACCTCCAGAGCTTCTAACGCCTCTCGTAACATCTTAATCAATTGAGATTCATCAATATCCTGGATTCGGGTAATTTTCTGCTCAGTTTTTTTAAATTCTTTTTGCCACTTCAATTTAAATGAAGCTAAGACTTTTTCTGCTCTCGGTATTGATTTGCTAGCAGTATCATTTTGACTAGTTGATTTAGTCTTGGTTGATGGCTCTGAACTATTAAATTCCTGAGTTTTATACCTTTCAATTAGCTGATTTCCCAGGGTCAATGTCTCCCGGGGGGTGGTTTTGCCACCAGGAAATGCTTTTGCGAGGTCTTGCCGAGTTAAAGGATAAATCGGTGAAATGGTTTTGGTTTTTTGGTCAGCTTGCTGATGTAACGGATAGAGTCGGTTTGCCCAAAGCGATTCGGCTTGCTCTAGGGGAATCCTTTTGAGCAGAATTTTATGATTAAGTCTAGCAATATTAGCGGGTTTAATTTGTTTTTGATTGCGCTTCAAAGTATTAGTAATCATGCTGATTATAATCAGCATGTTATTGGGATAGCGAGTATGAAGGGTAGAGTTGACATTAAACAGAGCTTCTAGATCCAGATAACCATCGGGCAAACGAGGGATATTATCCAATTGGTCAAAACACAGCACAATCGGCTTGGTGGATTCAGAAATTCTCCCGAAGTTGATTAAGATGTTCTGAGCATCGTCTTCGTTATCTATAGAGCCTCTGACCCCAAGGGTTTGCAGGTCATCTTCATCTAAATCTTCTCCCCTTAACCATTGATAAGCCAGGTAATCCCGTTCTGGATTAGTTAGCTCATAAAGCACTCCAAAAAACTCTTTATTTCTATGAATTCCCCCTGGATAGCTAGCTCTGAGGTCAGCAATAAACCGTTGTCGCTCATTCCGGAGCCAGCCGGTTTTTTTAAAGGCCGGGAGACTCTTTAGCCACAGCAGCAACTGAGACTCTTTTTCCCCTTCTGGGACTTTGACCAGACTGTCAACGGTTTCCCTAAGGATATAGCGCCAGATGCGATCGCTATTTGCCCAAGGACCAATATAAGCAAAAAAGGCTTTTTGATTGAACTGCTGTTTGAGCCGTTTTAACAGATAACTTTTCCCCGAACCAGGATCACCAGCCAGTAAGATAGTGCGGGGTCGATGGTCTTGAGTCACCGCACTGAGGGTGCTGGTTATCTGATTAATTTCATCTTGATGAATCGATGTGACATTAACAGCCCCATTGTCTGGATCTTCCCAAAAATTACCCGTAGTAAAGGTTACGGGGTCAAACGGATTTGGAGCTTGTTTAATTATTTCCTGGATCGTTGCCATCTCTAAAATTCCATCTATAGTTTGGAAAAGGATAGAGGATTAACAATTGGGAAGTCTGGGGTTAGTGTATTATACTTTGTCTCCTACTTTAGGATCATACTTTACTGCACCATAATGAAAAATAGCCTCCCCCCGGTATTTTGAGGAATACCAGCTTCAATTTGTTCCTCTGTATACATATTGGCTTCTTCCAAAGCACTCAGATCAATTTTATCTTCTGCTTGCAAGCTATACAGTGCTTTATCTAATTCTTCCCTAGACAAAGGGGGTTGTAACTTTTGGCGCAAATGAAACAGTGGCAAATAGTTTTCTGTACCCAGTTCTTGGTCTAAATTCTTGATAATTTGTAATATTTCTTCATTAGTAGGGGGATTGACTAGAGCTGAGATTGTAGTTGTTGAGTTTGGTAGCTGTTTCCGCAGGAAATCGATGTAATCCGCTAGCATGGTTTTAGACAGATTGATATTGCCACGACCAACGGGTTTATAATTATTTAAGAGGTACTCAATACCTGCTTCAGTAATCCAGACATCTTTGAATTTAGTTTCTGCTACTGTGATATAGCCCTGCTCTATCAAACTGTCCATGATTTCCTTGCGGGTCTTAGCAGGCTTGACGTTTGTCTTGGCCGGAGTAGTCGGTTCTGTTTCACAGGCTTTAAGAATTTTGCGCTCTTTCGTGCTCAGTTGTGAGTCAGCCTGATCTTGGTTTAGGAGTTCCTTGCCTGCATCAGTGATCTGAATTTTCGTGATTTCTGTATTAGACTCAATCAAATTGCGATCGCATAACGCCTGACAAATTCGATCTCGTTCCCCCGCTGAGGTTTTAGAATTGGGCTTGGCTTCCGTAATCGTTGCCCGATAATCCGGTTTGCTCAGTAGCTTCAGTAAAAATTTTAGTTGGCTGACTTCCAGTTCAATAGCTTCCATGTTGATTGTCGTTACCTCACTTTTGTTCAAGATTAACCTAACTGTATTCCCTATAACCACGTAGTAGTCAAGGATTTCCGCAATAGATTCTACTGTCAGCCCTCAGCGGACGGGCGATCAGCCCTTAACTATCAGCCCTGAGCAGAATTCTTATTATATAAGCCTTTCGCTACTTTTCAATAGTATCTTTATTTACGTTGTACCATACTAGGCTGAATGCTTACCGACATCAGACTTATCTCAAGTCTGGTTGAATACCCATCATTAAGGGGGCGGGGGCGCGGGGAGCATGGGAGGTTAGGGGAGATGGGGAGATGGGGAGATTTCGATTACGGGTAATTATCCTGACATCCTATCAGCAGAAGGCCGCGATTAGATTAGTATTCAGGGAAAATCCTCAAAACGCT
>NZ_JAAHGN010000731.1:0-3892 GCF_010672485.1 Moorena sp. SIO2C4
CTTTGTAAAAAATTCTGCTCACAACTGACTTGGGATTTCTATAGGCACAAGACCGTATCTAATTACCTGAACATAAATACTGTTAACTGTGTTGAAACCCTTAACGTTGTTCAACCCCTTTATGTTCTCGGTTCGCCGTTCCCTATTCCCTTATCTGATCAGTCAACTTTCATTGTGTATGACTACTTACGACCGATGAAGGCAACTTAGTAATCTAGTTCGATTAGACCGAGACTATGAATACAACTGAGCGTAAAACAGAGAAGAAAATGGAAGTGCCTAGAACAACTAGTGAAGTGATTCGCATCAAGCCCCAACAGTTTATTCATGTGCTAGACAACAATACTGGTGTTACGCGACTGGAGGTTGGTCCTCAAACCATTACCCTTCGGGATCACGAGCGGCTGATCTTAAAACCTGAACCGATGATTATTGTGCCGCCTCGATATTATTGTGTGGTGGCTAATCCATTACTCCGGGATGAAGACGGTCAACCCATTGCTGATCAGCATGGTCAAATTCGACTGCGCTACGGTGATCTGGAAATTCGTTTCGCGCAAGATCCGTTTCCCCTTTATCCAAACGAGAAACTGGTAGGGGATGTCACGCAACTGGCAGTAGTCGAGACCAATCAAGCACTGCGTCTGAGAGCAATTCGGGATTTTACCGATACGGTTACGAGAATAGTTGATGGAGAAACCCAGACTGAAACAATTAACCGTTTAGCAGGTGATGAATGGCTGTTTGAAGGACCTGGAACCTATATTCCCCGGGTGGAGGTGGAAGTAGTTGAGACAGTCACAGCTGAGGTGATTAAACCTAACCAAGCCTTACACCTGTTAGCACGGCAGAATTGCACCGATCGTCAAAGCAATAGACGTAGAGCAGGTGAAGAATGGCTGGTTAGAGAAGAAGGAGCCTATTTACCTGGTGTGGATGAAGAAGTAATTGGCATTATTAATGCTTACATTTTGACAGAACAAAAAGCATTACATCTGAAAGCTAAACGCACCTTTACTGATATTTTTGGTCGTCAGCGTAAAGCTGGAGATGAATGGTTGGTCACCTTTGAAGATGCAGAAATTCATATTCCCGATGTTTATGAAGATGTAGTGGGAGAAGTCACGATTACTACCCTCAGCGATCACGAATGGTGTATTGTGGTTGACCCCATTGATGAGTCTGGAAAACCTCAGCTCGGTATGCGAGAGGTTCGCCAGGGGAGAACATCATTTTTCTTGCATCCCGGTGAATCCTTGGAGAATGGTATCCAAAACATCTATGTTCTCAGTGAGCTCGAAGCACTGTTGCTTCGAGCCAAAGAAGCGTTTAATGAAGGGGAAGGTGACCAGGTCATTACTCATCAACCAGGGGATTTATGGATGATTGCTGGGCCACAAGATTATATTCCCCGTGTGGAAGTGGAAGTGGTTGAGAAGCGTCAAGCGATTCCCCTTGATAAGAATGAAGGTATCTATGTGCGTAATATTCAGACTGGTGAACTCAAACTGGTCGGTGGTCCTCAGGCTTATATGCTCACTCCCTATGAGAAGCTTTGGGAAAAAGAACTGCCATCGGTAGTTGAGGAACTGTTGATGCAAAAAATAGACCCATTGTCTGGACGTGGTCAGGATTCTGTAGCTGGAGGGGATCAGTCCGAGCAAAAATCAGGAGTACGCCAACGTCTATCCCAACGGGATAAGACTAGAGCAGTTGTGTTTCATATTCCTCAAAATGCTGCTGTACAACTTCATGATTATAAAAACAGAACTGCAAGAACTGTATTTGGACCGGACTTGGTGATGCTCGAACCAGATGAAGCCTTTACTGTGCTTTCTTTGTCAGGTAGCAAGCCCAAACGACCTAATGTAATTAAATCCTTAGCCTTATTACTCGGTCCTGATTTTATGACCGATATCTTTACCGTAGAGACAGCAGACCATACCAGATTACAGCTACAGCTGTCCTATAACTGGTACTTTGATGTGGACAGACACGATGAACAAACTGCAGCTAGACTGTTTCAAGTACCTGATTTTGTGGGAGATACTTGTAAAGCGATCGCATCCCGAGTGCGGGGTGCTGTAGCAGGGGAAAAATTTGATGAATTTCACCGCAATTCAGCCCGGATTATCCGACTGGCGGTGTTTGGCACTGATGAAGAAGGTCATATTCGAGATGAATTTCGTTTCCGAGCCAATAACCTAGTAATTACCAATATTGACATTCAGTCAGTGGAGCCAGTGGATGAAGAAACCTTAAGGAGCTTGCAAAAGTCAGTCCAGCTAGCGATTCAAATTACTACTGATGCTCAAGAAGCTGCTGCACGGCAAGATGCGGAACGGATTGAGCAAGAAGCGAAAGCCAGGTTGGAAAGGCAAGTAATTTTGGATCAAAGTGCAGCAGAAGCAGAACGGAAAAAACTTCTAGAATTACAGGCAGAAAATATAGCCATTGAGTCTACAGGTCAAGCAACAGCAGAAGCAAGAGCTAAGGCTGAAGCGGCTCAGATTCAAGGACAATTAGCAGTTAACTTGGCTCAGCAAGAAGCCGAGGCGGCTCGGATTCGCAATGAAATCGAGTTAGCTCAACTCAAAGCACGTCAGGAAGCTGAATTAGCCCATCAACAGAGTTTGAGTAACCTAGAGATTGCCAAAGCTGAGCGTATGGCTCACATTAAGAGTGAAGAATACCGACAGAAAGTAGAAGCGATTGGTCCTCAAACCATTCAAGCGATCGCACAAGCAGGTCCGGAAATGCAGGCAAGACTTCTAGAAGCACTTGGTATCCAGAGTGTTTTGATTACCGATGGCAAAAATCCCATCAATCTATTTGGTGCAGCTAATGGTCTGATTAGTCCGCCAACTTCTAACTAAGTACATGTGTATCTGCTGCGCGCTGTGTCTGCTGCGCCCTGTGTCTGCTGCGCGCTGGCACGGCTTCCCTTATACACAGATAGACTGATAACCCAACCCTATCTTATCGGTCTATCTTACCGGTCTATCTGTGTCGAAGGTTGAGAGTTGAGGTGTTGCTCAACTTTGTTAATTACCCCTAGTACGAGAAACAGAGCAAATACTACAGCAACACCGATAGCAGTCCACTTGAAAAAAACTAACTTTGGCCGACCTTTAGCTGGATAACCACAACTGAGGCAAATTTCATCGTTGGTGCTGGTTAAAGACCCACAAACGTTACACTGTTCTAAAGCCATAGTTCTTGGAAATCTCTACCGTCATAAGATAACTGAAAAAATTATCAGGTGGGTAGAGTACTTTGAGCCTTCCTTACCAACTCCTTGATGCCCAAGTTGCTTAGTTCAGGTGAAGTAGGTTACCCAAAAATCAGGGCACAAGGGAAAACCCCCAGGTATGAAGCCTGTGACCAATAACCGATTACCCATTCCTAATCATGGCCTCAGGACACAATTTAATTCTGGATCTAACCACAGTTCTAGGGGCTTCTGCTCTGGGAGGCTACCTTGCCAATCGGCTACGTCAACCTGTACTTTTAGGCTATTTAGCCAGTGGTTTATTGGTTGGTCCGTTTGGTCTTAAACTCGTAGGCGAATTAGAACAAGTCAAATCCCTAGCTGAAATTGGGATTGTTTTTTTGTTATTCACCTATGGGGTAGAATTTTCTCTATCCCAGCTTAAACGATTTAAAGATATTGTCCTGAAAGGGAGTTTACTGCAAATTAGTCTCACTATTACCCTAGTTGCAGTTTTAGCCAATGGACTTGGTTGGGTTGATGGATTAACTCCGGGAATAATGCTCGGATTCATCATATCCCTCTCCTCCACCTCAGTAGTTCTTAAAACCCTGATGGAGAGAGGAGAAACCAATACCCTTCATGGTCAAGTGATGCTAGCAATTTTGATTGCTCAAGACC
>NZ_JAAHGN010000732.1:0-3887 GCF_010672485.1 Moorena sp. SIO2C4
GATAGAATAAGGGTAACATTTGCAACAGATAGGTCTTATTGACAATTTGAGACCTATCTTTTTCTATCACAGATCGTTACACTCTTGACGTATCAATCGTTTCAAGCCATATCGTCGCCCCCCCAGCCAAGGATATCAAGACATTAAACAAATTATCAATGAAACGATAGATCACAGGCTAGAAGCCTGTGCCACGACTCAAAGTCAAGATAATCAGAGGTCATTATCTGATGATGACCTGTTGGAGTTTAAGAAGAAGCTGAGAATACTGCCGAAGCTAGACTTGAACTATTCAGACTGGCTGAGACAGTTAGAAAGCTATAGCTTGACAATGAAGATTAATGCTCACAATTATTCCGAAAAGCTTCAACAAATTAAAGCAAAATTACCAAAGGATGAAGATTTAAGCTTTTTGTCAGTATTTGAGCATAAAATCAGCCCTACTTATCAAAATCAAATTCAAATAAACTTAAGCTATTTTGCCCATAGCTCCGCACTGTTAGACAAAGCGATTTCCTCAATCAGAGGTATTGTGGAAATTGAACAAGCAGAACGCGATCGCGCTTTGGAAAAAGCCCTCAGAGATAAGGAAGAGGCTGATCGAGCCCGAGACAAACAAGCTGAGAAACAGGAGAAAAGACTACAACTTTGGATCACCTTCGTCGGTACTGGCCTAGCGGTCAGTGGTATTTCTTCCCAAACCGACGCTAAACAACCTCTAGAAGCCATCCTGATCGAACTAGACCGGAAGGGATCCTTAGATTGCCCTGAAGCTGGATTCTACCCTTGCTTGAGTTACAGTGTAGTGTTTGTGGTATTTCATATTTTGATTGGTGTTGGAGTTGGTGCGATCGCTGCGTTTATTTTGGATCGAATTATCAATCGGCGGTCAAAATGACTGCTGATAGCCTCCAATTCTAACTAAAAACTTTGCTGAGGATTTCAACAGAAGGGTCAACGGTCAGCTGATTTTATTAAAAAGCTGATAGCTGATAGCTGATAGCTTATGATAATAAGTTAATCGGATTTAATATCATGTGTTATTTGTCTTTATCTTCAGAGCCACAGTTTATTGAGTCGAGCTTGGCAGCAAATTCCAGAGCACCTTTAATACTATTGATATTGCCCTCAATCCGTGCAATTTGAATCTCAGTCAGTAACTCACCAATTTTAGAACTAGGGGATAACTTAAGGGATTTGATTAAATCTTTACCAGTAACTAGTGGTGTCGGATGGGCAACCTGGTCATTGGGATTCAAATAGTGCTCAATCAACGGTGCTATAGTATCCACAGCCATACCCCTGGCAACTGCCAAAAGCGCTACCACAGGAAAGACAGCTCCAACGTTAAGAAAGAAGAAATACTGCTCCCGTAATGGGATATCCTTGGCAGTAGTATAAGACAGCAGTTGGGGCAAATGTTGGATTGCCCTGACTACTATCCGAGTCTGAACACGAGAGTACTTTAGAGCTAACAGCTGTTGTTCAGCAACTGCTGGTATTGATGATAATAAATTTGCTAGCTTAGCCAGATTTAGCAACGATAAAGAATGCTTAGTCACCTGTAATTTCAATTCCACCCCAAGCTTAGGCCAGGTTTCTGCCAGTACCACAGCGGATTGGTCAACTGCTGCCATGTGCTCTAAACCCTCAGCCGTGGCATCAGGCAGCCATGGTCGTAACACATTATCCTCCCAGGCGGCTTTTAGCCAAGGTACACCCTGAGGTGACTTGAGGAGATAGCCCAATTCTGTCCGTACCCGTTCTGCTGCGATTTTGCTCAATAACGGTGCTAGCTTTCTAATCACTGACTGGGTGGCTGGGTCAATCTGAAAACCCAACTGAGCGGCTTGTCGATAACCCCGCAGTAATCGTAATGGGTCTTTTTGTAAGTTTTCTGGTGACACCATCCGGATTATGCCTTTACGGCAATCCAAGATACCCTGTAATGGATCAATGAATTCCTTGGTGTGGGGATTAAATGCGATCGCATTAATCGTATAATCCCGCCTATGTAAGTCAGCCTCTAAGCTATCCCCGTCCTGTTGAGCAAAGTCAACTGTTGCGTTGCCAAACACTACCCTAGCTATTTGACGCTGGGCATCCAACACCACAAATCCGGCCTTATAACGTCTTGCTAGCTTGCTGGCTGACCGTACTGCTTTAGTGGGTAAAACAAAGTCTAAGTCTAGGTAATCCGACTGTCGGTTGATCACAGCATCCCTAACCGCACCACCCACCAAGCAAGCGTCAGAAGGGAGTAACTCCCAGTTAAACGGCCAATTTTGGGGTGATAGAGCAGTTTGATAATTAGTCATTAGTCATTTTCTGAAATCTCAGAATGAATACTATATATCAATATGTGCTAAAATCGAATAGAGAACATCGCAACTTCGGAATCGGAAACAGAAATTTTTTGGAAAATAAAGTAGCAAACAAAGTAGCTAATAGTTAACTATTTTATCCTATAAGCTACTCAAGAAATGTCTGGTTTGAGCTATGCTAAAATAAAGGAATTGGAGTTTAAGCAATGTGTATTTGCATTAACTGCCACTACGTAGACCGCTGTACTACATACCATGCTGTGGAAACCCAGCATCAGGTACCTCACCTGACGGAATCTCCCAACTTTGAAGCGGTTGAGCCCACCATCAATGTCAATATCCGTTCTACTGAAGATATAATCGAAATGGAATGGGACGTTGTGGGGTGTAATAGCTTTAAGCAGGAAACTGGGAAGTGGGCAAAGCTTCGTCCTGGTGAGCTGGTACCAACCTGATATCTTTGTGAATTTTAGCTACTCTGGCGAGAAGCTCCACTATGCACCTAATATCAGCATGGGATTAATCGCCAGTCAAGTTTTAATTTTACTGAGCAAGCTTTTGATAAAAGCTCGGATTGCTTCTGTTTGTGTTTGTCCAGTATTTTCTATAATACTGCTTTAATTGACACAAAAGAGACGATCGAGCCAAGATATTAAAAAGGATTAATTTTTGTAACGCTGGATGTCTTTTGAGCTTTTATCGTTGGAAACGGTCCAGAACATAGCTAACGACTATGGCTACTGGGCAGTTTTTTTTGGGATTGCCCTGGAAAACGCTGGGGTACCCATACCGGGAGAAACCATTACCCTGGTAGGTGGCTTCCTCGCAGGTAGCGGCGAACTCAATTATTGGGTAGTCCTATGCTCTGCGATCGCTGGTGCTGTCCTAGGAGATAACTGTGGTTACTGGATTGGGAAAATCGGTGGTTGGCCATTACTAGTGCGAATTGGGGGTTTAGTCCGGATCACAGAAGCACAACTGACAGAGGCTAAAACCGAATTTCGTAAGAACGCTGCTAAGGCAGTTTTTTTTGGTCGATTTGTGGCAGTACTGCGGATCTTTGCTGGTCCAATGGCAGGGATTGTTCAGATGCCTTACCCGAAATTTCTCTTATGCAATTTCGCTGGTGCTACGATCTGGGCATCAGTGATGGTAAGTTTATCCTACTTTTGCGGACGCTTGATACCTCTGGAACTATTAATCTCTTCGGTATCTAAATTTGCGATTGTTGCTCTGATCTTGGTGATTGGCTCGATTGTTGTTCCTAAATGGTTGGAGTCTCGTAGACAGAAATTGGAGATCGGGGATTAATTGAGATTGGCTAAGGGCAATCGGTAATTGGTAGTTAAGGATTACCTTAGCCAATTACCGTAACCCAAAATTACTAACTCCTGGTTTTTGCTGACCACACCCGAGTCGGTAATCCCCACAAGTAGATGAAACCTTCAGCCGCCTTGTGGTCAAACTGGTCTTCCGAGGTGTAGGTAGCCAGTTCCGGAGTGTAGAGAGAATTCTCTGACTGACGCCCTACAATTATGGCATTACCCTTGAAAAGTTTAACCA
>NZ_JAAHGN010000733.1:0-3884 GCF_010672485.1 Moorena sp. SIO2C4
ATATAAATGTGTTGATTGAAATTAATTACAGCAAGAGGTAAAACCCATGCCTTACAAATACCATAAACCCTGTGTGTTCCAAGTTCCGATCAAATTAGAAGTACCCATTGTGCTCGATCTAGCTGTAGGTGCTAAGCGTAAGTGCTTCACTAAGTATGAGGAAATGGAAATCGAAGAGAACGGAGCGGGTACTGAGCCAGCCGAACCAGTTACCACTTAATCTCTTTAGCAATCTTTGACAGCTGGCTTTAAAATTCTGGGCATAAATTAAGTCCTATATCTCCTCTGTTTCCTCCCTCCTGAGCTCAGGAGGGAGGAGTTTTATTGTAGACCTTAAGCGATAATCATGCCCACCAATACTGAACCAGATAAAAATCGTAGGGTGGGCATTGATCAGGAAGATTAAAATTAGTGAGCCTATAAATTAAATGAGCAATGCCCACCAATACCGAGGCTAAGTTATGAAACACTATCATATCACCTCATAAAAGGTACCCTCAAGGGTACTGCCAAGCCAGAGTTAGATTTGACATTATATAAATGTGTTGATTGAAATTAATTACAGCAAGAGGTAAAACCCATGGCTTACAAATACTATAATCCCTGTGTGTTCCAAGTTCCGATCAAATTAGAAGTACCGATTGTGCTCGACCTAGCTGTAGGTGCTAAGCGTAAGTGCTTTAGTAAATATGAGGAAATGGAACTCGAAGAGAACGGAGCGGCTACTGAGCCAGCGGAACCGGTTAGCACTTAGTCTGTTTAGGAATCTTTGACGGCTGGCTTTTAAATTCTGGGCAGAAATTAAGTCCTATCTCTCCTCTCTATCCAGGGTAAGCGCATCTTGTTGGGTAACCGGGGGTAGTTCTCAATAAACCCGGCCTTGTCTTGATCTAGTCGCTCATGGGGGAAACCACGCCAGTTGCTCATGGGGGGAACCCCCAAGACCGCACTGGCTCCCCAAGACCGTAATGGTGCGTTTGACCCGTAATTAAATTCGCCACGGGTCGCACCTCTGCATCGCTATTGTGCTTATTGACAATCAATTTCCTATATATAGTGTTCATTGAATTCACTAAAAACTATATATAGGAATAAAAAAATTAGATGCGTTTACCCTGTTCTAGCTGTAGGGATTCTAAAAATAAAAGTACAAGAGCTTTTGTTCGTATGTTCTACTTTGAATATTCAGTTTTTGCTCACTTAGAGACAGTTCAAGTAGCTTGCCACTTGAATGTCAACCAAGCTAGAAAAATGCGTTACTTAATTACACTCAATCTACCGCCTCCTAACAATTCTTTGGAGTCCGTGAAGCAACTAGATGGAATCAAAGACTTAGAGATTGATGAAGATTATGGTCTAATTCTCATAAGTCCGAAGCGGGATTTGTATGTCATCCGTGTATCGGGTGACATGGATTCTCAAAAACTGATAGCAATACAACCGTTAGTCAAGGGAGTTCACGGTGATATAAAAATAGCTCCCACAGAATCTCAAGAAGAAGAGGATAAATAACATGCGTGTGTTAATTCAGATGCGATTTATGCCGGAACTCCGTGCTGCAATGACTGCCGAGAGTTTCACTATGACAACAGAGGCTGTTTCTATTGATGGCTTTTCACTGGATCAAAGTTATACACCTGTTTTGGTGCCTAATCGACAAAGACGAGAAGAGGTTGGAGTCACAGAAGTAGGACAACTATTTTCCTTTGATGCTCGCCCTGAAGTTTCCACTTATCTGGTAAGAGGTGAGGTGGCAGATGATGCACTAGAGCCTTTAATAGCGGCAGTTGAACAAGACCCTAATGGGATTGGTGTGTTTTCAGATCCACGAATTAGTGCGATCGCTATTTGTCCACCTGCTTCAGTGGGAACCCATCGAAATGTGGAGAATTTACTGCAATTTCCACAACTTCAAGCAAAAGGAATGGATGGGTCTAACGTAATGGTGGCGATCGTTGATAGCGGAGTCAATCTATCCCATCTAAACAGTAAGGGTAAAACACCTCAATTCGATGCGAGCAAAAGCTGGACTCCAGTATCTGGACTTACCCCAGGTAATATGCGTGTCGATCATGGAACAATGTGTGCCTTTGATGTCTGCATTGCTGCGCCAAACAGCACTCTTCTCGACTATGCCCTTCTCCAATCGCAGACACCAGGTGGCTCGGTAATGGATGGGTTTTTGAGTGATGCTGTCAAAGCTTTCAGTAACTTGCTGCAAATACTCTCAACAGCCCCAGAACCTAAACCAGCTTTGGTAGTTAATAATAGTTGGGGAATGTTTCATCCCTCTTGGGACTTTCCGGTGGGCCATCCTGGCAATTACAGTGATAATCCCAATCATCCTTTCAATATCATTGTTGAAAGTTTAGAGGATGCTGGTGCTGATATTCTTTTTGCTGCTGGTAATTGTGGTGCAGAATGTCCTGATCCAAGATGCCAACGCGTTACTAACAGACCCATTTATGGTGCGAATTCTCATCCAAGTGTCCTTAGCATTGCTGGGGTGACAGTTAATAAAGAGCGAGTTGGCTATTCTAGTCAGGGACCAGGACATCTCGACTCTCAAAAACCCGATCTTTGTGCCTATACTCATTTTGTTGGCTCAGGAGTTTATCGAGCAGATAGTGGCACTTCAGCAGCTTGTCCTGTTGCGGCTGGTGTTGTAGCATCGATTCGGACTAAGTATCCTCCTTCGGTTCTCTCTCCCGCTGAACTTCGTCAACTGTTGCGCCGAACTGCCGAAGATTTGGGTGTGGCAGGTTTTGACTACGATCATGGGTTTGGGCTGATCGATGTTCCAGCCATCCTCAATGCCCTAGAGCGGCTAGACATACCAGAATTACAAATAGGAGAGGCGGTTTCAGGGCATTTAAAGCAGACTGGCGATTCTAGCTTATATCGGGTGAGGGTCGGCACCTCATTGAGCCTTGAGCTAGATGGACAGGATGGTGTAGATTTCGATCTCTATGTCAGAAAGGCATTGCAGCCAACTATCAGTGAGTTCGACTATCGTGGGTATACCAGTTTACCTGACGAGAAAATTAGTATCCGACCTTCAGAACCAGGTGAATATTTTGTTATGGTTCGTTCTTATCGTGGAGCAGGAGATTTTTCTCTGAAAGCTAGTGTGGAATCCATCTTGAACGTGTAGGCGTTTGAGTAACAACTGTACCTGAAGGGGCGACGAAACAGGCTGAAATGCTTGGTATCTAACGCTATAGCATTTTTAAATTGGGTGAGGTACAAAGTTCTAGGTTTTAGGGAGTAGGGAGCAGGGAGTAGCGACTGCATCAGTTTCTTAAATTTGTTAACACCATTACACCAATTGTTAGATCTATAGTTACGGTGAATTTTTAAGGTAGGCATTGCCTACCTTTTTTTTGTATTTAAGGGTCAGTGTTTTTAGATTAGTTTATCTCCTTGAGGGAGATTGTAACTTTGACAAAGATATCTCTCTTAATGGATCCTTCCAGCTGCAGAAACCATGTTTCCATTAATTCATTTCCTTGAGGGAGATTGTAACTATTGGGAAAACAACGATTGTATTCACTGGGAAGAGTTTCCATTAATTCATCTCCTTGAGGGAGATTGTAACTTTACAGGGAAAATTTTAGAAGCTTATTTTGAGCCGGTTTCCATTAATTCATCTCCTTGAGGGAGATTGTAACCCTCTCCCTCCCACTCAGGTCATCCAAAGGAAATGAGGTTTCCATTAATTCATCTCCTTGAGGGAGATTGCTTTTTGCCCAAAAAGCAAAATGACAATCAGTGGGGGCTTGTACCCGCCACTGATTGAAGACCACAACTCGCTTGACCGTAGGTCACGCTGCGCGAACGCTCCAATTCAAAGTTCAAAATTATTAATTCAAAATGATTCGGAC
>NZ_JAAHGN010000734.1:0-3882 GCF_010672485.1 Moorena sp. SIO2C4
CCCAATGCTATAGGGCAGGGTAGGGTTAACGGATTCAGGTAAAAAGTAGAGCGCCTGTGCTGTTGATTGGGTAAAGGTAGTCATCTGTTCACCCCCTACAGGACAATGCGATCGCCTTTGACCAGATGCAAATCAAGCACTGGACTATCTTCGTCCAGGTAGATAAACCGATAGCTAGGTTCGTTAGACACCCCTTCGTGTAAAAGGCGGCTCAACCTCGGTTTTCCGGTAGAGTTCAGTAGGGATTCTCCTAGGGATACGGACGGAATACTGACACGTTGCTCCATCAGTTGTCGTAAAGTCGTTCCCACCGGAACAAATACCGGTTGTTCCTGTAGCACCACCGTAATTTCTGGAATCACTGTTGCTCGTCCTCGGAAATAAAAGCTAGCAACGTTTGTCTTTTTATCCAGGTCTGTTACTGTTGCGGCTCCCATAATGGTTGCAGCCTGTCCGGGATCGAGGGAACCTGCAGAGGGAGCTGCCAAACTAGGATAAACCAGCCGCAAGTAGGGTTTTTGATAGCCAACTTTAAAGGTATCCAGACTACTTCCAGCCCCTACCGTAGCAATATCTGTGGTGACATAGGGCTGAATTTGGGACAAAAACCCATCAAAATTAATCATTAGGTTAGTGCTATCCCGATAACTGTTGAGGCTGTAGTAAGACGTGCCACTGCCCACAAACCCTGAATTAGCCGTAGATTGGGCTGGATGAACGAATTGATAGTTTTGGTAATCGACCCGTAACCGCATTCCAGCTTGCAAATCCACTGAGCCATTAACAGTATCCAAGCCGTAGTAGTAGTAGAGAATTTCCTCAACCAACAACGGCATCCGTTCAGCAATCCGGGTTTTGACCAGAGTGAGGGTACCAGAAATCAGATTACTGTTGGTATCTAGTTGAGCAATAAAGTTGTCGTAATCGGTCTTGAGTTGATCTAGCCAATTGTCACTGCTTTCCGGAGGAGTTATGGTCAGGGTGCAGCTTTGATCGGCATTTTCTGTCAGGGTAAAGATGCCTGTCGTGCTGGAAATGTTATTGGAATCCCCAGCAGTGTTGAATAACTGGGGCAATGTTGTGGTTTGGGTGATAGTAGCAGGGTCGTTGCCATTCCCCAAATAAATAACAGGTTTTTCCTCCACCACCGTAAAGTAGTAGTCCGCTTGATGGCGAAACTGTTCCGCAAAGATCACATCTACTTGGGAGTTTAACCGTTCCAAAATCGCTTCCAGGATGTGATTGGGAGTCAGCGGTGGGCGGACTAGGGTAAACTCCGGCACTGTAAAGGTGTTTACCGTTCCTGCTTGATCGGTCCAATCAAAGGTTCCAGAGACTTTGGCCAAAAAGCCTAACTCAGTCAGTTCCAGGATTACAGTGGCGTTCATCACGGAAGCGATCGCTACCTGGTCGATAATCTTTTGGGAGGTACCAGGTTCAAAGATTGGACCTAAGGTAACTTCAAACGGTAGACTTAAATTTCTTTGCCCTTCCAGGACAAACTGCTCATTGCGCCACCAGCCATGGAGTACAAGGTTTTCTCCCAACCAATTGCCCTTGAGAACGACTTTCCCATCTTCAATCCCGAGGGGGTCAAATTGACTCCGTTGTTGATCGTGACGAGCAAAGAGTAGCTTGAAATCTACCGTCCAATCAAATGGGCGATAATCCCTTAATTGGGGGAGTACCAGTTCAGACACAGAGGTGATGGAAGACATCTGCCATATCTCACCCGTGCTATCTGGTTTCAGTAATAGAGACAACCCCTCTAGGGTATTAATTTGTCCTAATCCGATTTGAAGGTCTAATTCCGGTGAATTGAGGGCAAGTTTACCCGGCGCATCCCCTTGAACTGCCGTAAAGGGAATTGACGTTTTCCATAATGTGCTATCCACTTGTCCCCACTTAAAGTACCAGCTTGGGGAGGTTCCAGGTTCTGATTGCCATTCCAGGGCAATCTTGGTGAAGTCAAACTCAGGAGTAACTTCCCGGATTTCAGAGGTGTCAACCTTAAGATTGAGCTTAGACTCTGAATAGTGCTCTACATCCGGCATACCCTCCAAAGTCAGTTCAGCCGTTAGGGGTTGGTCCAAGGGACTGGGCATATTAGTCAGCGTCAGGTTGCCCAAAATTTCAATGGTGGGGTAGTAGCGCTGGTAAATCGCCTCTGGTGTCAGGGCGGAGTCATAAATTGCCACCTCGTAGAGTTCCCCTTCCCAAGGGAAATCTTGATTCCTTGGGGAGTTGCCCCTGCGATCGAGAAATAAAACGTCATTTGCTAACGCTAACTTAACAGCAGGGTGATTTGTCCAAGGCTTAAGTTCCTTATCACCCCTATCTTTCCAAGGAGAATCCTCCTGATCATCCCGATTTTTCCAAGGAGAATCCTCATCATCTCGATTTTCCCAACGATTACCCCTCTGATTCCTATTTCTCGAACGATTACTCTGCTGATGCCTATTTCTCCAAAAATGACGCTCCTGATCATCGCTATTAATCCATTTTGAATTGTCTAGCGTTCCATTGAGATACACCTTGGCATTATCACTCTCATCCCCCAAGTTATTCTGTGAAAAGGTATAGACAACATAGGTTAGCTCCTCGGTTGTTACTGTGTCGGGACTTGTGGTCAGGATTTGCCAATATCGGTTTCTATCATTAGTGTTGGTGCGCAATAGCACACTATACTCGTCTTGATGGTACCAATCCCCCGACCACCGATTTCCATAACCCTTTAGCCATTCTGAATCCCCTTGAGCCAGAGTCACATAGGGATTTTCAGGATCTTCGGATAGAGTAAGGACTATAGCTGGGTATTTTTGACCCGTTTGGCTAGGCTTAATCCAGGTTGCAATAGTGATTTCGTTGGTCTCTTGGAATGCCTTGATCAGTTTGCTAGCAGAACTTAGGTTTGCCGCTTCTAGGGTGGCATTTTCACTCTCGATCAAGCCATCTTTAACAGCGATAGACCCTAATCCCCACTCCACTGTTTCTGGCTCCGTTTGAATCCGTAAGTCGATGGCGGGTGCATCTTCGCTATTCCTCAAGGAGCAATCATAAACCCATTCTCCCGACTTTTCTCCAAACCAATAGAGCACCTGGGGTTGAAGAGGATTTGGCCCAGGTTGCACGGTAAAAGTCGTCAACTCTAAATTGCCCCAGGGTTGAATTGGGATTTCCTGAGGATTATTGGGATTGTAATTAAAAATTAGTTCAGAGCCATCGCTCACCCCTGCCTCAAGAACGATATCTTGACCAGAGAAAACCGCCGTCACTGTTCCACTGACAGTGGCGGTTTCCGAATTAAGTTGCTGGGTAAAACTCAGATTTAAATCTTTGAAATGGGTTGAGCCTTCGGGACTAAATCCAAAAGAGTCAGTAGATTGAACTCCTAAGGTAAATGAATCGCTGTCGTAGGTGAGTTCAATATTATAAAATGCATCGAAAGGTGAGGCGGGTAATCCCGGTAAAATTAGGCTACCTTGATAAAGGCTCTTATCAATGGTTTCTCCAGGTTTGAGAATTTGTGCAACTGATGATTCTGCTAGAAACTCGGATATTGTTTGTTTGCTATAGCGTTCCTTATCGAGTCCTTCAGGAATTGTAATCCAATAAATCTGGAAACCAGTCTGAGCATCAATCTCGTATTTAAAGTAGTACTCAGAACCTAGACTCAATAATGTTATAAATCCGTCTGCGAGCATAAAAACTCCTTTGAATTCTATCTAAGAGGATATCTCCCAAGTTTTTTGATACTGAATTTTGCCCCCCTAGCCCCCCAACTTTGGGGGGAACAAGAGTCAATTTGCTTCTAAAAGTCCCCCAAAATTGGGGGATTTAGGGGGCTTGGATGTAGCAAATGAGACTTCTCAGACAACCTCT
>NZ_JAAHGN010000735.1:0-3879 GCF_010672485.1 Moorena sp. SIO2C4
TTATCCCCCACACCCCACACCTGAGGTCTTTGTAAAAAACCTACCCTTATGAGGGGGAGATGGGGAGATGGGGAGATGGGGAGATGGGGAGATGGGGACTATTGCCTATTGCCTCTTGCCTCTTGCCTCTTACCTGCTCCCTAAAACCCAAGAATTTGTACCTCACCTAATTGAAAACCGCTATATTAAGGGTAATGTCATAACATGATATTATACTTCTATTGCCGAAGAGTGTTTGTGGATGCATTGAGATGCACCCACAATGGTGTTGGCAGTCTACAACATCCAGAATTATGCAATATATAGCCGAGATTATGATTTAATTAATCTAGCGGTTTTTAGCCTAATGAGGTACAAAAAATTTTTACCTTCTTCCCGATTCCCGATTCCCGATTCCCGATTCCCGATTCCCGATTCCCGATTCCCTGTTCCATAAAAAAATGTACCTCACCTAATTAAAAACCGCTATACTTAAATTATATTATGAAACCAGTCACCAAAATAGCTGTTTTTACAGTACATAAAGCAGGTTCAATGTTATTGCACAGAATAACTTTAGAAGCTTGTGCTTTGGCTCAACTGAAATACTATTCTCCCAATAATAAAGAGTTAAGTGATAGTTTATTATATTTTCAAGACTTTAAAGTAAATTGTTGCCAGTCAGCTCTTGCTGAGTTTAATTATATAGATACAGGGTGTATTGGCCCTATACGTCGTCCCCTAGAGATAGACTTAGATAGCTGTTTTGTAAACCTACACCTACGAGATCCCAGAGATGGTCTGAATTCAATGTTCTTTTCTTGGACAAAAACTCACGGAGGCATAAAGAAATCGATTCGAGACGAGTGGCTTTCTTGGGGAATAGACAAGTTTGTGATTTCCTTCAGTGATGATTACTTTGAGAGATATGAAAAATATCTAAATCACTTCATTGGTCATCCTGGTGTTAATCTACTCAAGTATGAAGATATGGTAGATAACTTTGATAGTTGGTTCACCTCGTTTGTTCAACCGTTTCAACTTTCTTCAGAAGATATAAACGGCTTGTCTAAGCAATTATCTGATCAAGTAGATCCCAAAAATGCCAAGCCCAATACTCACATACGTAAAATCACTCCTGGAGATTTCAGAAATAATCTTAAACCTGAAACTATAGATACTCTAAATCAAAAGTTTGGCCATATCCTCTCGGCATTAGACTATTTGTAAGCATTCAGCTATTAGCTATCAGCTATCAGCATTCAGCTATCAGCATTCAGCATTCAGCATTCAGCTTTTGAATAAAATAAGCTGACCGCTGACCGCTCACTGCTGAATGCTTACATATTCCCTACTCCCTACTATGGATTCTGCCATCCTTCCACAATCGCCATGCCCACATTCACATAGGGATTATCTAATAATTCTCTAAGGGCTTCTTTGCCACCACTTTCTAAGGCACTAAGCAACCGTTGTTTAGTACTTGCTGGAATGGCGATATTTACAAAGGCTGTCTTTTCTAAATCCGTGGCGTTGGGATTACTTTGCTCTAATTGTTTTAATAATTGTTGAATTTCAGCGGCGGCTTCACTTAGGGTTTGGTTTTTCTCGGGGGCATAATTGTTTTGAGTTTGACTATCAATTTCTTGATTAAACTCACTTTGAGTCGCATCGACAAAGTTATTAAATCTATGTTGAGACTGACGTTGATCGTATTTAGAGTGATAGTTGGAGTGATTGGAGTCTGACGTTGAGTCACTCATGGCGTTGTTTTCAACAGTGATAAGTCGGCTTGCTTGTAGTCTAGCAATTTCGATCAGGTCTTGGTAATGCTTCTGGTAAAGGGCAAGCACGCCATCCTTGTTGGTGGTTTGGGTGAGCTCTTGCCGAGAATTAAACCGCTGGATGAACTGGTCACTGACGGCATGGTCTTTAGTTTCGACAGCCGATTGAATCAGGACTTCCCGTAATACCAGAGCTTGGTTAACCTCCAACAGGGTGGCCAGCAGCAGGTAGACACCGCGAAATCGGGGGTCACTCAAATGCTCGTGCTGACGTTCTCGATTCTCGCTTTTCAGGAAGGTCTGGACGATAAAGTATTCCTGGATTTTATCGTGGCGAAAGTACCATTCTCGATGGGTACCACCAAACCCATCCTTCTGCTGACGAGTCAATACCATTTTATACCGTTCCATACAGTGCAACTCATCCAAGCAGTCGTTTTCTGGAATGGTAATTTGATCATGGAGGCGCATCTGGTAAACCGTTTCAGCAAATTCAGCCAGGGGAAAGGGATAAAGGTGAATCTGTTGATAGTCCTCTGCCATGATTTCATACTGCTGTTGTTGCAAATTCAGCAAATCCGGGTCTTTGCCCTGGGCCAACAGTTGTGCCACCAAGGTCAAATCCATGGGATTGGAGAGAAACCGACGTACTGCCGTTAACTCCTGTTTCGATTGGTTTTGGTGGAGTTGGCTGGCCAGATAGTCGTCACAGGCTTGCTCGTACTCCACACCCGATACCGGGACATCCTCCGGCAAAATCCCTTGACGAGAGGTGAGGAACTCTGCGATTTGCTGGCGCTTCAGGGGTTGCAGCACGTAGGTTTTAGCCGTGGCTGGGGGTTTCCATTCCAAGGGTTGGGTAGTGAGGATAATATGCCCATGGACGTGATGCTCCACAAAAGTATTAATAGTAGCCCTGGTGTCTGGGCTGACTTCATTGAGTCCGTCAATGCAGATATCTAGGGTATTGTAGTTAATCAGGCTTTGTAGGAATAATGGGTCATGGGCAGCGATGGGCAATTTAGCTTGAATCGCTTCCACCACACCACCGGCACATTGGCTAGCTGGCAGGTACACCGACAGCCGCCCGGAGGTTTTGACTAAATTCCGCAGAAACATGGATTTACCCAGTCCCGATTCCCCTTCCAGAACGATGGGAGACTGGAGTTGGCCAATGGCGGTTTGAATCGGTTGGGTATGGGTGGCTCGTCTTATTTTAACGTAAGAGTTGGGAAAGTAAGCCTGGGGATCGAAGCTATCTAAGCTAGCATCGGCCACCAGCACTTCACGGAAGGGAGCCAGTAATCGGTAGCGCAACCAGGGAATCCAGGTTAGAGCCACGCTGATATAGCCTAAGCCCACAATAGTGCGGAATTTCCGGTCCCAGATTAGAGCTTGGACTTGGGAAGAACGGGGATAAATGATGATCAGCAACAACCAGCCACTGACATGGATTAACCAAAGCTTAAAGGCAATCAGAAACCAGTGCTGTCCTTCTAAGGCGATAATTTTGGCATTGACGGCGGCAGCAAGTTGGGAGTCTATAGACTTAAGATTTTTGTAGTGCTGCTTGAGCAGCTTCATATCTGTTTGTTCCCACTTGACCTTGTCAACAACTATGGCAATCTGCCTTTCTAAGTCTTTGCGCAGTTTAGACAAATCTTGACTATCTTCCCAGATTTCGGCAAATAGGTTGAGAACTTTCACCCCTTCTTGGTGATTGATGGCCTGATCTTCATTTTCATGGGGATATTCCTTAGGTAAGCCCAGCCACTTGATTAAGACCAGTGAGTTTTCTTCCCCGCCACTGAGGAAATAGGCTAGAAAACGTAGCCTTGGTGCTTCTCGCTGGTACCAGTAAACTTGGTTTAATACCGAAAGTAAGTCTTTTACCTCTAATGGTGCCATCTGTTCCAGAGCTTTTGCTGCACTATTACCCACAGAGCCAATAAGACCAGTCTATGGATCGGTTAAAAGTTTGGCAATCTTGGGAGCGTACTGAGTTGCTGCTGCTCCCATTTTCCCCAAAGCCGATGACGCACTAGTACGGACATAATAATCTGAATCGGTTAAAAGTTCGGCGATTTGGGGAGCGTACTTAAATGGTGCTGCTTTC
>NZ_JAAHGN010000736.1:0-3878 GCF_010672485.1 Moorena sp. SIO2C4
CCAGAAGAAACTCCTAAGACTAACTCTGCTATATCAAAGTTAGAGTCTGCTATTCAACGTTATACTCATGCACTTACTACACTTGAAGACGCTAGCTCGTCAGGGAGCATCCCATTTTGGCAAATATATCTTTTTAAGTGGGCGGTAGAATCACGATCATACAGCTTAATGCGGTATGTTTCTTCCAAAGTGGGATCCTTCCGCTCGCCATCAAAAGAAATAGTTCTAGAAGTTTTGACTGCTCGTGATACGGTTCAAGCAGAATTAAGCAATCAATCACAGATTCCTACAGGAAGCTTGATTAAGGTTAACGATCTAGATAACCGATTAAAGCAAGAGACTAATAAGATTACCACAGTAGTAGATCTAACTGAATGGCATTCTATTTTGAACCCTAAAGTAGACGCTTGGTGGTGGTTCTTCAAACCTCCAAAGCATCGATGGGATTATCTTGACTGGCTATGGAAAATACTGACCGTTGTATTTCTAACATCGTCGTTGAGCTTAACAGTAGACATTTCCTCACGCTTTCTGACTGGTGGACCAGAGACCTTAGGGGCTTTTGTTACTGCTACTCAGAGCGTCCTAACACTATTGGCCGGTAGAAGCGCTTTAACAAAACCTGGACAGGAGTCAATCAAACGTGCTCTTACCCGTTTAAATATTCCTAAATATTTTTGGGAAGAAGTAAGTTGTGGCATTGCCTTCAGTATTTTACTAATTTCTGTTACCTTTCGTTTGTCATTACCTCAGATTGCCGTTTTTTACAAAAATCTTGGTGATCGATACATTGTTGAAAATAGTCCTCCGGAATTTGCTGCCGCCATATCAAGCTACAAACGAGCACTCTTCCTTAATCCTGATGACGTTGAACCTCATTATAAATTAGGATTAGTTTATGAGGAACTACAAGAAAATAAAAAGGCTTTATCTGAATACAAAATTGCTGTCCAAGATGACTTTGAAGTTGCTTATAATAACTTAGGAAGAATGTATATTCTCGACGAAAAATATTATCAAGCTAGTTCTTTATTACTACGAGGTCTAGACCTAATTGAAAATACTGACAATGATCAAGTGAAATACTATTTACTGAAAAACCTGGGGTGGGCTCGGCTAAAACAAAATCGCTATGCTGAGGCAAAACGTCATCTCCAGGATGCTATTAATTTAGATAAGGAAAAGGCTCCAGCTTACTGTTTGCTAGCCCAGGTACTAGAAGAAGCAGGTGAAAAAAACACGGAAATAATGAATAATTGGAGATATTGCCTGGGATATTCCTCCAGTTATAATATAGATCAAGACCAATGGATTGACCAAGCTAGACAGCGCTTAGAAACTGGGTTAACTAAACAGTTGCCCAATAAACAATGAAACACATAGTAGCTGCTTTTACAATCGTTGGTATTACCGTTGCACAAGGTTTTACCAATAAACTTATTGCCGATCAATTACCTCTAGGAACTGTGGACACAGCTCAGGGAGTGGGTAAGATCTTCCGCTTATCTGAAAACGTTTCCATTCCTGTATCGATAGGTGAAGAACTTTATCGTGGTGACTTACTAAGAATAGATAAGGGAGCTTATGTAGTCATTGAGTGCCACAACAACAACAACAACAACAAATGGACTATACCTGAATGGACTATACCTGAAGGTATTTTGGTGGGCGTGAATAATGGTTGTGAGCGACCAATCAACCCATTTAGCGGAAACCCTCCGAAGAAGGGTGGCTTCTACCCTCCTAATGATGGTCTTGGTCCATTTGGTGATAGCAAGGATGCTGGTACTGGTTCCAGGTAGCCCGAGCTTTCTACAGTGGAAAGGTAGCATATAGCGCAGGATTTCGTCAAGTGCATACAGTAGATGTAGGGTGGGCAGTGCATCAAACCGAGTCATGTGCTTGCCATCGCCAAAGTACCCACTGCCCACCCTACAATTAATCTGAGCTGACTTTTTAGGGACTTGCTTATAAAAAAAATACCAATTAAAGTAGGGTGGGCAAAGTTATCTTATCTAGAAGACTGATGTGAACCAAAATGTTTTTGCCCACCCTACAATTCATCTGAGCTGACTTTTTACCTCAATAGGGAACGCGCACCAAGAAAGCGATCGCATTTTAGAAGTTAGAAGTTAGAAGTTAGAAGTTAGAAGTTAGAAGTTAGAAGTTAGAATTCTAGATTTTTCATTCTTCATTCTTCATTCTTCATTCTTCATTCTTCATTCTAAATTCTAAATTCTAAATTCTGCCTTCAACCATCCAAATCCCCTTCCATCACAGCAGCGATCGCATGTTTAGCATTATCCTGGAATTCCTGAAAATTCACTTTACCTAGGAACCAAATTGCTACTATCATCCCTGCGGATTGGAGAGCAAACACGACACCATAAGCCAAGACTGGGGTGGAAAAAATTGCTCTGCCTACATCAAGGATCACACCACCGCTGGCTACTGCTATGCCTCGTGCCATGGCTTGGGCTAATCCCCATGCTCCCACAAAGGTGCCAGCCGCTTCTGCTGCGGTTAGGTCTAACATCAAACTGAGAGCCCCTGTGGTAGCGATACCAGCAGAGAAACCAAATAAGAGTAAGGTTCCCTGGAATAGCTGAGAATTTTCCGTAAATCCTGACATAATAATCAAGATAAAGCAGATAGATACCGCTAGACAGCCTAATTGAGTGGTTTTGCGCTTACCCAAATTGGGAATTAGGAAAAAGCCAGTCGCGCTCAAGCTCATCAACATCCCAATCCCCCAGAAGCTATTCAGTAGAGAGGTTTCAGGAATTGACATATTAAAGACCTCTCCCCCATAGGGTTCTAGCACTGCTTCCTGGAGAAATAGGCTGATGGTCATGATCACCAAAAAGGTGAAAAACAGGCCAGTTTGGGGACTAGCAGTTAATAGTTTTAGGGATTGGCCCAAGGTAATCTGGTCTTCGCGATTCGCTAGGATAGAACGGGAAGAATAGCGCGAGTATTTTTTCTCGATTCCAAAGGTGGCTAATACCGCTAGCCCGAACACCATTAAGGGTACGAACACAAACAGCCCAGTAATCGATGACCGCAATACTTCCAGGGATGTATCAATATTATCTAATCCCTTCAGCAAAATTTTGCTGCTGATGCCCCCAATCGCAATACCTACAGTCATCATTGACCAGATAATACCGATTAATTTGCCACGGTTGTCTTCATCAGAAATATCCACTAATAAGGTAAAAAAGGTAGTGGAACTCATACTTAGGGCTAGACCGTATAGACCAAAAACTAGAGCCCCAAGAGCGACCCAACTATAAGCTGGAATTGACCATGTCCAACCTCCAGCCCCTTCGACGACATTGCCCAATTGCCAAGTGATTTGTACCGCTAAGGATAGGATAATCATAAATAACCCGCTTCCCATCCAGACGTAACCAGTACGGTGATATCCCAAGACGGGTTTGGTATCCGAGAGCTGACCAAACCATACCCGGGCTGGGGCAACAAACAGCGAAATGGCTAGGAGGCTCGCGGTAATTGAGGCTGGAATACCTAGCTCGTCGATCATCACTCGGTTGAGCACTCCTAGGGTGAGCACTGCCAAGATCCCTAATCCCATCTGGAATAGACCAAGCCGGAACATGGTAAATAGATTAATCTTGGGAAGTGTTTGGTGCTTTGCTGAGGAGGGAAGCTCAGACTTGCCTAAATTACTGGTTTTCATCGGTAGAGTTTTAGTTTAGGGGAGAGAGGGAATCGGGAATCGGGAATCGGGAATCGGGAATCGGGAATCGGGAATCGGGAATAGTAGGAAAGAGATCCGAGGATTGTTCAGTGTTATGAGAAATTAGCATTGGGTTTCATGATCGATTTGCATATGCTATAGGTAAATGCTATAG
>NZ_JAAHGN010000737.1:0-3877 GCF_010672485.1 Moorena sp. SIO2C4
TATCTTCCCGAGTATAGTCCTGATTATAACTTAATTGAATTGGTTTGGCATTCAGCAAAAGAATATATTGCCAATCGAGTTTTCAAATCAATTGAAGAATTAGAATGTTTGTTAAATCATCTTTTAAATGAAGGAGGGTTAATTATAAAATGGGTACGAAAAATAAAAAACAAAGGCAATGCTGTTATCACAGTTTAAATGCGCAACAGCTTACCAGTAGGCTTTTTGGGGCTGTCGAACTTGATAACGCGCTACCCAGACACCTGACGGGGCGAGTTCTCCTTGACCCTCGAAGAAATTTTTGTAGGTTTCGAGACTAGCAATTGCCGTCTGTAAACGAGTTATTCTCTCTAGTTTATCTTGTGGTGACTTACTGGAAACTCTTCTGCCCATTGATCTAAATCTCCATCAAAATATATTCGCGATTATAACTCGCGAATTGGACTCCCAAGGATTTTTAAGTGCTTAAATAGCTAGCTGACCGTTTAAATAAGCACAACGAAGTTGTAAGATATTAGCCACATTTTCTCTTAGCCACTGGGCTCCAGTTAGTTTAACACGGTGGCTTATTTGTTTGACGGCTGATTCCACAGCTCCGCTGCCAATTGAACAAATTTGTTCCCGTTGAAACCATTGATAATTGATTAACCTTTGACGGTGCTTGTTAAGATAGTTAAGAAAGTTCGTTCCTCCCACGGGCTGAACCGACTTCAACAACTTCCGAGCCTCGGATACCTGTCCCATCCACAAGTAAGCCTCTAACTGTTCTTTGATGGATTTTTTCGTTTCTATTTTATGCAGGTTTTCGGTTAGGTGATACCAGTCCAAGATTTCAATCCTATCCTTAGTCTCTCCAATTTCAGCAAATATGTTCCAGATTCCATCATGTCCATCTCCTAAGCAGTACAAGGGCGAGGTTAATCTTTGACTATTTATCCAATCCGTTAAAGATAGGTTATCTTGAAAGAAGGCTCCGTAATAAATCCCTGTCTTGATGCAGTCGCTCATGGGGGGAACCCCCAAGACCGCGCTGCATCGCTTGTAAACGGGCTGTTTTGTATTCTTGCCAAAAACTCGGTTCTCCTAAAGCTTTTGTCCTCAGACGAATTTTTCCCCCATCAACACTTATCTCGGATAACTCAAGTTTTAGATCAGGAAGTGGTAGGTCAATTTGGTTCACTTTGCGATGATGAGTGGAGTGACCGACTTTTAGCCCAGTTAACAGATACAAGTCACTCTCTGCATTTTGATAAGATTCATTGGCACTTAAGAGGAGACAGCATTTTTCCAGCAGAGGACTATGGCGTGTATAGGCTTCTATCCCTAAAGCATCTGCTTGTTTTTTCGTAATCTTCAGTTTTCCCAAGCAGCTTTTTAGGGTTCGGGTTTTTCCTCGTCGGGTTTGGGTCTTTTTGGTGATAAAAAAAGGGCAATTTTGGGACTGACATGTTCTAGAACCTGCTCTCTAACTGCCATTTCGATATCTGCTAGGTTTTCCAAACTATCCGTGTCAGTATTGTTATAAAGGATCTCACTGGCTCGTTTTAAACAAGCTTCCAGTTCTTCCTGTTCGGCTCTGGTCATGATCAAAGGGTATGAACATCTACCTCTCTATTATGCCAGGGTACATGTAGTCCAGTTCTCTACTCATTTAATTCGCGATTATTAATCGCGAATTAAATGAGTACCTATTCCTGTCTTTTTTCCAAAATGGGATGCTCCCAAAAAATTAAACCTTTGTTACCTCCTCAAAAAGCTTGGACAGGAAAACCAGCACATGACCATCGCCAGATCATAAATGGCATACTGTGGATTTTGAGAACAGGTGCGCCCTGGAGGGATTTACCAACCTCTTATGGAGTCCATAGTACGGTGTCAAGTCGGTTTTATCGTTGGCGAAAAGCGGGCATATGGGAGGAGATTTTGGCAGGTCTTCAGCAAATTGCCGACGCTGAGGGTCGAATCGATTGGGAAGTTCACATGGGTGATACTACAGTCGTGCGAGCACATCAACACGCAGCCGGAGCAAAAGGGGGCAAGACTCACAGGCACTAGGGAGGAGTAAGGGAGGATTCAGCACAAAAATTCATATTCGGTCGGAAGGATTGGGCAAACCAATGGTTTTTGCTCTAACATCAGGAGAACGCCATGATACCATTGGTTTTGATGATTTGCTTGCCCTCGGAAAAGTTAAACGTCAGGGTCGAGGAAGGCCAAAAAGCCGTTTTCGCTACTTTTTAGGTGATCAAGGATACAGTAGTAAAACTATTAGAGAAAAACTACGTCGTCGAGGTACAACTCCTATTATTCCCAGAAAAAGTAACGAAAAGAAACGAGAACGCTTCAACCGAGGACTATATAGAGAACGTAATCGGATTGAAAGACTAATTAACCGTCTCAAACAAAATCGACGAATAGCAACTCGCTATGAGAAATATGCAGTCAATTACCTAGCTATGTTGACTATTGCTTCTATATTACTCTGGCTTTAGTTGAAATCATGTTTTTTCTGACTACTATAGATAAAAATAAATCTTTAAACTGTTGATCATAGAAAGATTTATGGTCAAGTTGAGCAAAACGTTTGCTTAGGGTCGGGCTTTGCCCAAATTCCTTTCCTTATGCTCGCGATTGCAAATCTCTCTAACCTAAATTATTGGGTTTGCAGACACGCCCTAGCTGTTCATCTGTTAATGTTTGCCAACGTTCTTGACTGATCCAGATTGACGAAAATCTTAACAAGATTATGCTTGATAAAATTCCTAGCAATACAGGTACAGTACGGCAGCAAATCAAATATATACTGATTGGTTCTGCGAGCGCAGTTCCGGTGATAATTTACACACTTTATTCCCTGGGTTACGGGTCGCTGAATGAATGGAGTACACCCCAACCTACTGGAAATTGTGGTGAGGTGATCAGTATGTTGATTCGATATCTGCTACTCGATTAAGATAGCAATTTGCCAGGGATTGAATCCTTGGCTAGAATGGGGGATAATCAGTAAAGTGTAATATTTCTGTGTCCACCACTGGTGGATGTAGATACAGCTAAGCTGTACTGGTGGAATTTTTGTTAATTTATTCGGTCAATGATTGGGGTTAACCAAGACTTGACCGATTTTTTATGAAGGATGAAGGATGAATTTATATTTCCTTGATTTAGAATGGCTATAGGAGACATGATAAATAAAGATCATGGCATATAGTGATTTTACAACCATCTACAAAGTCGAAACGACGTTTAATCTCATTGTTGATGAGGGGAATACTATATTTAATGATATTGCTCCTATCGAGCCCAGTGATCACTTGAAAACGACGCTTAAAGAAAATTTGCCGATCACGAATGCTATAAATACCGAAAAAGCTCGTTCTGAGTTAGTTATTGCTCCGGTTTTACTGGAAGTGCGCCGTCTGCTTGATTTCAAAATCGGTTTTTTTTCTGGCACTGAGTTTAATGTCGATAAAGGAAGTGGATTAAATGGATACTGTGATTATCTTCTTACTGCTTCTAAGGAAATGTATGAAATTCGGACACCAGTTGTCACTCTAGTAGAGGCAAAAAATGAAAATATTAAGGGGGGATTAGGACAGTGCATTGCGGAAATGGTAGCGGCTCAGAGATTTAATCAACAACAGGATCAGGATATTGATGCTATCTATGGAGCTGTGACTACTGGGACGAATTGGAAGTTTCTCAAGTTGGTGAATCAATTGGTGTTTATTGATTTGGATGACTATTATATTAAGGAAATTGATCTGATACTGGGCATATTGGCACATCCTTTTAAGGAGTATCTATAGGATTTTTATAAGAGATGTAAACATAGTCGCGCTTGGGAAAGGCAAGAGGCAAGAAAGTAGCCACTGCATCA
>NZ_JAAHGN010000738.1:0-3872 GCF_010672485.1 Moorena sp. SIO2C4
TCTAATCTTTAGCACTACCCATATTTCCATCAATGGCTGTGGGCATAGCCAACGATAGTTTTATTTTTTAGAACTCTGCACTTAAAGGAGTTCTGGGAAACGGAATTACATCCCGAATATTCCCCATACCAGTCATAAATTGCACCAATCGCTCAAATCCCAAACCAAATCCAGCATGGGGCACTGTACCATAACGTCGCAGATCCAAATACCACCATAAATCTTCTGGATTCATCCCCTGATTCTGAATTCGCTTCTCTAATATATCCAGCCGTTCTTCCCGCTGAGCACCACCGATAATCTCTCCAATCCTAGGCGCAAGCACATCCATTGCTGCTACAGTCTTTTGGTCGTCATTTAAGCGCATATAAAAGGCTTTAATCTCTACTGGATAATCCGTGACAATGACGGGCTTTTTAAACAACTCTTCGGCTAGATACCGTTCGTGTTCGGACTGCAAATCTACACCCCAACTTACCGCATACTCAAACTTACGATCAGTTTTTTCGAGTAATGCGATCGCATCTGTATAAGTAATCCGCTCAAACTGATTATTGATAATATTATCAGCAGTAGCGAGAACATTGTTATCGATCCGCTTGTTGAAAAATTCCAGATCTTCTGGACAGTTTTCCAAAACTGACTTAAATACATGCTTGAGAAAGGCTTCTGCTAAATCCATATCCCCCTTCAAATCGCAGAATGCCATCTCAGGCTCGACCATCCAAAATTCTGCTAGATGGCGAGAGGTATTAGAATTCTCGGCTCGGAATGTAGGACCAAAGGTGTATACATCCCGAAATGCCATTGCCATGATTTCTGCTTCTAATTGACCACTGACGGTCAGGTAAGTCGGTCGTCCAAAAAAGTCCTGAGTATAATCGACTGCTTGATTATCGGTTTTGGGGATGTTCTTTAAGTCTAGGTTAGTGACACTGAACAACTCCCCTGCTCCTTCACAATCACTAGCGGTGATAATTGGGGTATGAACCCACAAGAAACCTCGTTCTTGAAAAAACTGATGAATGGCATTGGAACAGGCATTCCGCACTCGGAACACCGCACCTAGGGTATTGGTACGCGATCGCAAATGGCTAATGGTGCGCAAAAACTCAAAGGAGTGGCGTTTCTTCTGTAGGGGATAATTGGCATCTGCTTCCCCATATACTGTCACCGAGGATGCTTTTACTTCAATTCGCTGTCCCTTGCCAAGAGATTCTACTAGTATACCAGTGACTTCTACTGATGAGCCAGTATTAAGCCGTTTCAGGATAGTCTCATAATCCGACAAGTCTGGATTGAGCACTACCTGTAAATTTGCCATGGAGGAGCCATCGTTGACTTCCATAAAGGCAAAGTCCTTTAATTCCCGTTTTGTGCGTACCCAGCCTTGGATGGTCAAAGACTGATCTGGTTGACCATTGCGCAAAACTTCAGCAATCCGTCGAATTTCCATAGCTTTCCCCAAAATTCTGAGAGAATTGTAAATCTTTATAAATTAACTGGTGGTCTTTAGCTCCAAAAATCTAAGTAAATATACTTATTAAGAGCTTTATGTAAAGTTTGATGAACAAAAATATCTAAATTGTTGCAATAAGTGAAGTAATCACTCATAATTATTATACAAATGCAACGTTTGGTTAAGTTTCATCAAACGACTAGTCACCCAAGATCAGCAGTGGGGCTATCCACTTAAGCCAGGACAGAGTCGGGTTTTGAGTAAATGGTTGAGGGTATTGGTGATGAGTAGGAATTCAGCACAATTACCGATTACCGCTTACTGATTGCCGATTACTGGTAAATCTCCTGGGCCAAGCTTGTAGCCCCAGTTGCGATCGCACTGAAGGTAATAGCTTCCATTAAAACTAATTTAGAGAGGTCTTTGTAAATGGTAGGTTTGTTTAAGCGCAATAAATCCAAGGGCTTTTACCTGGAGCTAGACGAAAGCGAAACTAGCACCCCTCAGCAACCGGCGGTAGAACAGAAGCCAGAACCGGCTATTGCCCAGACAACAGCGGAAACCGCAACCGTAGTAGCACCAGCTCAGGCAACAGCAGAAACCACGACCGCAGTAGCAACAGCTGAAGCTTCTAAGCCCAAATCTGCTCGTCAAGCCAAGAAAGAAGAACTAGCTAAGGCTAAGGCTGAAGCAAAGGCTAAGAAACAAGCTGAAGCAGAAGCTAAAAAAAAGGCAGCTGCTCCTGAGCCAACACCAGTAGCGGCAATCAATTCAGCAGCAGCAGTTGTCAATAGCAAGGCAAAAGGGCAGCCCGAAACCACCTTTGCCACCAAATACGTACCAATGATCATGCCTCGTCGGCGTCCTGGTCCTAGCATGAATAAGTTCCTCGACATGGCTGCTCAGATGCAGAACCCTCGTTTCTAGATTAGTGATTAGTCAAAAAAACTAGTCCACTATACAACTGAAATGCTGGATCCCAAGGAGTCTCGACCAGGCGAAATAAGTCGATATGAGACTCCAATTTTTCTAGCAGATCTGGGTAGTCTATAGCAGTTTGCGCAAAGGTGGTAAAGTCAGACCATACTGGCTTTTCAAGCAGCCGAAGGTTTAAGTAATCAGTCAAGTTGTTCCAGTTGACTCTTGTAGTGCTTTGGTGTATATGAGAGTCTTGGGATAGGCTGTTCTGACTGGAAACTGGCTTGAGGGTTAGAGCAATTCCTTGCTGAAATTGATAATTGCGATCGCATACTCTGAGAATACTGTGGCGCTGTGGTAAATGCAAGTCACAAACCAGGGCATAGTCTAAGGTTTGGGTTTTACGAGTTAAATTCCGTCGCGCATCTAAGTCTACTACCTTCTCAAACAAAGGCAACCGCCCTTCTACTCGTTGGGTCACTTCCGACCAGTTAAAGCTAAAGGAACCCAACTGTCCCTGAGAGTTTTGACATACTACAGTGGTCTCCTGGTCACTACTGTCAGAAAAATACTTAACTTGATAGATGTTAATTGTTTTGATATCTGCTAAGCTTGCCCACAAACATTTTATTGATGCTTCTCGCAGTAACGACCCATAATACTTAAGTTCTCCCACAGGTCCAGTGCGATATAAACGCCAGCCTCTAGTAGGTAGCTGTAGCCTTGCGGTGTAGGGGTCTATCCCCAGGATGCGAGCTAAGTGTTGAGCTGCTGTTGGTTTGTCTTGTTGGCTGATCGGCTTTAGGACTAAAACTCCCAATTGATTACTTTCAGGGTCAGCAGTTGCTTGGGCTAAGGCTTGTCGGCGCTGTTCTTTTGCTGTAGCTTCTAAGCGTGCTAGTCCCTGACGAGCTTGGGCCATAATTTTAGGAACAGGTGTTCCTTTCAGTAACTGTCGATAGATTCTTTCAGCTGCTTCTTGTTTACCTCTGACTTCCTGGAGCCTTCCTAGATAAAGCTGTGTCCAGGGATTATTGGGCTCTTGCTTGAGAAGTTGTTTAATTAATCGGGCAGCAGTTTGATAATCATGGTGCTCAAAGGCATCAGCAATTTGCTTAAGCATGATAGCGTTAGGTGTGATATCACCAAGTTTTAGACATTAGTAGCTCCTAGGGAGAAGCTAATGGAATCCTGTTAATAGTATAGCGCTAGTTTTATGGCTTTAAGGCGCTAACCTTTTGAAGCGTTAAGGGATAGTTAGGATAATTAAGTTAGTGATTTAAATTAGCGCTATACTTTACCCGAATTTATCTAGCGCTAATTTTTTCAAGGGTTAAGGGATATTTGGGATAATTAAGGGAGTAGGTGAAATTAGCGCTATACTTTACCCGAATTTATCTAGCGCTAATTTTTTCAAGGGTTAAGGGATATTTGGGATAATTAAGGGAGTAGGTGAAATTAGCGCTATACTTTACCCGAATTTATCTAGCGCTAA
>NZ_JAAHGN010000739.1:0-3868 GCF_010672485.1 Moorena sp. SIO2C4
TACTATATATAGACCTATATAGCCTGCCTTCAAAAAGCACGGGGAATCTACTTTTTTGTATCGTGAGAAGTCCTCTTTCAGCGTAATTGAGAAACCTAGAGATTTTGATAAGTTTCCCTCTTCTTGCCCTTCTGTGTAAAACTGTTCAAGGTGCCTGGAATGAACAATCTAATATAAAGTGTTGGGTCATAACTCCGGCTGCTCTAGCTGAGTACGAATTCCCTTCCGATCAGAAACCTCCAAGTGACTATACAGGACAAGCAGGCTCCAGAGATGGGTGCGAAGGTGAAGGGATACCCCTAACAGCCCTAGTTCCTCTAAGTCATGTTGGACAAACGGCTTCGACTCGCCCGACTTTTGCTTGGTTTGTTCCTGACTCGACCACCAAAAAGATGGAATTCACGCTCTATGAATATGACTCAAACGGTAAACCCAAATTAATGGGTGAGGCAATTCCATTGAAGAGTTGGCCAGGAGTTATGACATTAACCCTACCAGAGGACAGACCAGAACTTAGAGTAGGTCGCACTTATCTTTGGCAAGTCACCATCTTATGTGACCCAGATAACGCATCAAGTGATTTAATTGCTAGGGCAGATATTCAGGTTCTAGAGATGCCTTCTACTTTGGAAAGCACTTTTGTCGATGGCTCAAACAAATCCGATTTCTATGCCAAGGCAAGTTTATGGTACGATGCTTTAGCTGAAGCTCTGAAGTTGGCTAACGAATCTAGGTTGGGAGAGGTGGGTTCAACCCTACTAGAAAACCTGGCTGAATTAGAGGCAGCCGCACTGACTGACGAGAAGTATGAACGGATTGAGAACTTAAGGCAAATAGCCAGTAGCCTGCGGTAATTGAGTCCACCCCACCACCAATCATAGGATTAAAGCCAGTTACCGATCAGGATAAACGGTGCCCAGTAGGCGGGGTGGGCATATTGGTCGTTAATCTCCTCTGTGTCCTCAGCCTCAATCAGTTTTCGCTGAGCTGCACGTAAAGCCTCGGCTTTGCTTACTCCAGGACGGCGCAAGTTGGCATAAAACTCTGTCACTAACTGAGCCGTAGAGGCATCATTGACAGACCAAAGAGAGGCTAAAGCACTGCTGACACCGGCTCGCACGGCAATGCCAGCCAAACCCAGAGCAGCACGGTCATCTCCCACTGCCGTTTGGCAAGCTGTGAGGGCAAGCAATTCCCCTGAGTCGGGTTTACGACTAACGCCGCTGATGGTGTTTTCCAGATCATCGAGGGTGAGCTTGTCATTATTTCCAGTGACGAGAAAGGTGTCTTCTCGAATCGCACTAAATTGACCGTGGGTGGCAATGTGAAGAATGGGGTAAACGGTTTGAGCCAGTTCTTCTTCTAAGCGCTCTTGGGTAAAATCCTGATTCAAAAGCGTTTTGCTACCTGGAAATTGAGTCTCGACTGCCTTGAGTTCGCTTTCAACATTGGTCAAAGCTGAAAACCCTTGTCCGTTGACTTCACTTTCTTGAGTTAACCCTAAGGCTAAGACGCGAAGTTTTTGACGGTTCAAGGCTTGGGGATTGGTCAGCTTAAGACTGGGGGTTGTGGCAATAGCATAGGTTTCAACTAAGAATTTTTCACCGTCGTGGAGGGCAGCCATTGGGATGCTGCGTAAGATGCCATCCTGGATGAAAACAAGGGTTTCTATCTGTGCTGACTTTAAATACTTGGTAAAAGGAGCAATAATCTTTTTATACAGCTCTTGGGCTGGTTTGAGGTTATAGTTAATATCACGTCTGCGTTCCAGTCCCCGGCGAAATTGGTTGATTTCTTCTCTAAGAGTTTGACTATCAACATTGATCCACTCCAGTCGCTTTTCGCCCTTGGGAAGACTGACTAGAATACCGGTGCGATCGCTTAAAATAATCGAGCTAAAGACAGCGGTTTTTTCCCCAACCAGTTCGTCAACTCGTTTCTGACTGATGAGTATTAACGCACAATCATTGCCGAAGTAATTTTGCAGTTCTGCTAGTTTTAGGGAATCAATGGTTTCGAGGGCAGACTTTAGCTCATCTGGGTACTCCTTACTATCTTTGGGGAGTAGCTCAGCACGTTCCAACCTTAACTTAGCCAATTCACGGTGGAGAGGATTAATGGCATCCCGAAAGTCAAACTGTAAGTCTCGCTCTGCAATCAGAAGCTCTTTTCTGATATCGTTGAGTGTAGCGATCGCTTCTTTATAAGCATTGACCGCCTTAACTTCGTTACCTTGGGCTTGGAAAATTTGACCCAGCTGCCACTGCCACAAATACAGGCTATCTTTTGCGGATAGATTTTGGTCAGCCATCCACCATGCCTTTTGAGTGAAGTCTAGGGCGTTTTGATAGTCTTGGCGGCAGTAATAGAGATGACCCAATTCACCGAGGGCAAAAGACTGGGAACGGTAGTCCTTAAGGCGTTGAGCAATTAAGATGGCTTGATTGAGGAGTGTTTCAGTCTCTGCTTGTAGCTGACGTTTGCCACAGGAATTGTGTTGGGACGTGTCATTAACCACAGTCATCGGTTGCTCCAGTTTAGCTAAATCGATGGCTGCGTAGACTTTATCCTGAGAATCCGGTAGTTCGTTGAACAATTCCTGAGCGTCTTGAACCCATTGGTTCCGCGCCTCTGCTGCCTCTATTGATATTGATTCTTGAGGGCGGTAGGACAGTTGAATCAAATTGCGCAATGCTCGCATTTGAGCAGGTTGGTCATTTTGAGTGCGAGCTACTTTGAGACTTTGCTGAAAACAGTTCTGAGCTTGATTGTAATTATGGTTGGCATTTTCTGTAAATTTATCTTCTGTTTCTTTCGCTGACCGCTCTTTGGCAGAGCTAGCCCAGCGCTCCCAACGCTGAGCTTTGCTAAAGTAAGCATTACCTAGGTCGTTAATAAATGAGCTGCCATAGGGACTATCGGCAGAAATATTGGCTGTGTATTTTTTGCCAGATATATCTATTATACAGTCTTTTGTGCGTTGGGGGCTGATATCAAATTCAACGTTTTTATCAATGCCTAAACCAGTTTGTAAACATTCAATCCCTTGGTCATAATCCCCTCTGAGAAGATAGGCATTTCCCAGACTTCCCAAAGCAGCAGCTTCTCCCTTCCAATCCTGATCAGCGCGAGCAACCTTTAAGGCACTGTTTTTGACACAACTGGGTTTGTTTTTAGAATTTTCATCGGCATCAGGGGCTCCACATAGAAGCGCGATCGCTTTTCTCGGTTGTCCAAAGCTATTGTAGGCTTGAGCCAATTCCGTTTTCATTCGCCCCATTTGTTGCCAGTTCCTTAGCTGTTGATAGTCAAGGATGGCTTGCTCCCAGTTACTGATTGCCTCCTGGATGTGACCAATCTTTTGATAGGCTCTGGCCAGATTTTCCCGGACAATTGCGCTATTGGTATAGTTGTTGGTCTGTTGGTAGAGCGTCAAGGCATTTTGCCAGGGCTCTATGGCAGCTTGATAATTTCCGGCTTGGTAGTACTCAACCCCTTGTTCCACGAGTTGACTGGGGTTGGCAGCCTGGGTGGTTGCCATATTTCCCGGTTCAGCTGGTTGAGCGATTGAGGGAAGATGACCTAGCCCTATACAAATGGTAAGGCTAAACAGGAATAGTATTCCTAAAAAGCGATCGCTCCTGGATTTAGGTTTACTCGACATTAATAGGACTGCTCTGTAACTGCTCTGGAAAACTTAGAGGATATCTCCCAAGTTTTTTTATACTGAATTTTGCCCCCCTAGGGCGTGTTTTCAAAGTTTTCCGCAAGATATTAGATCCCCCCCAGCCCCCCTTATTAAGGGGGGAGCCATACTCAAAGTCCCCCTTTTTTAAGGGAAACGGGGGTACTCGGAGTTTGAAGACAC
>NZ_JAAHGN010000074.1:0-13449 GCF_010672485.1 Moorena sp. SIO2C4
AATATTTTAGCTTGAAAACTAGACGACGACAATTAGGTTGTCATAATCCCAATCTTTACTATTGTTGTTAGCGTGGACTAACCCCCACCTGGACGAGGTGGGGGAATGCGTCTCACGACTTGTTCAACAGCTGCTGATTCTGGAGCATCAATGGAAGTTTGAACTTTAATTAGTGGCATAGTTTTGATATCACACCCTAGTTGAGCTTTTGAACAGTTGAAATGTTAAGCGGTCAGCGGTCAGTGGTCAGTAGTCAGCAGTCAGTGGTCAGTGGTCAGCGGTCAGTGGTCAGCCGTCAGCCGTCAGCCGTCAGTCGTTGGCAACTAACCCAAAGCTGATAGCTGAGAGGATATCTGAAAAGTTTTTTGATACTTAATTTTGCCCCCCTAGCCCCCCAAGCGAGGGATTGCTCGCTTGGGGGGGACAAGAGTCAATTTGCTTCTAAAAGTCCCCCAAAATTGGGGGATTTAGGGGGCTTGGATGTAGCAAATGAGACTTATCAGACAACCTCTGATAGCTGAGAACTAATAACTGATAACTGATAGCTAATAACTGATAGCTGATAACTGATAGCTGATAGCTGATAGCTCTAACCGCCATACTGCCAACCAGTGCTTTCTAGTAACAACTGATCTCCTTCCCGATGAATGCCAGCACCAACGACTTCAGCAACAAAGACGGTGTGATCGCCTTCTTCCACAGTTCCTCTGACCTGGCATTCTACATAACCGAGGGAGTCAGAAATAATCGGACAACCAGTTACTTCTCCGAAGTAAAATTCTACATCAGCAAACTTATTACCAACGCGACTTTGGGGTTTAAAAAATTTGGCTGCCATATCTTTTTGCCCACTATCGAGGAAGCTAAGGGCATATACTCCTGTTTTCTTAATAATGGCGTGGGATCCAGAGTCTTGTTTAACACAGTTAACGATTAGTGGTGGTTTGAAGGAAGACTGCATTACCCAGCTGACCGTGAAGCCATTGATTGTTTCTTCACCATCCCTGACCCCACAGATATATAGACCATGGGGAATTTTGCGCAGCATGGTCTTTTTTGCTTGTTCGTCTAGCACGAGTCTTTCTCCCTAAGTTCTTAGTGAACGCGCCCCGCGTGAGCTTTTGGGCAAAGCCCGACGCTGGGCGAACGGTCAATCCCAATTAGTTTACAGAATTTTCCCTTTTAAAAGACAGGATTGGGGATGTCCTTTTGGGCTCTAAACATGCGCTTAACTCGATATAGAACACCTCTGGGCTGAAAATTATGCTTATACTGCCTGAATTCCCCAGCATCTAGCCAAACCCCGTGGCATTGGAAGCATTTTTCGTACCAGATGCTGTACTCATCAATATCAAGCATCCGGATCATTTTGGCTCCACAGCGGGGACAGCAAATATCATCATTGATCTTATTCAGCTCAGAGCCAATTTCCGGGTCTCCAATATCTAGACTCTCAGAACCTTTAATCTTTTTGAGTATTTCGGCCTCCAGGGAATCAAACCAAATGCCTTTGCAGTTGACACAGCGGTCTACTTCAATGCCATGGCAGGTAACTGGCTCTAATTTTCCTTTACACTTTGGGCAATTAAGTGTTGGGCAATTAAGTTCCTTCACACTTTCACACAAAAATTAATGTTATATCATATATCTTATACAATAGAAGGGTGAGGACGAAAGAGGTGAGAGTGTTCGGGATGATAGAGACGGGAACGGGTTTTAAGGCCATCACGGTTTAAAGCCGTCTTTAGTGCCGGACTGATTAAGTAAAGGGTTGTCCGAATTAAATTGTGCTCATGAGTAGTTGCTGCCATTTTATCAAGGTCAACTAGCCAAATTTTTTCATCTGGCCAGCCAATGCGGAAGCAAACCGCTACTGGTGTATCAGCAGAATAGTGTTTTAGGAGTTTGGCTTGAGCCGCTTCTACATGACGAGCACTCAGATAGAGGCACAAACTAGCTTGATGGGCAGCTAGGGATGCTAATTCCTCTGAGTCTGGGACCGCAGAAGCACGACCACTGATCCGGGTCAGGATAATCGTTTGTACTAATCCCGGTATAGTTAGCTCAACACCAAGTTGTGCGGCTGCTGCTTGAAAGGCGCTGATGCCTGGGATAACTTCAAAGGGAATAGAGGCTTCTGAGAGAGCTTGCATTTGCTCGTGGATAGCACTATATAGAGTCAAATCTCCTGAGTGTAGCCTGACCACAGATTTATGCGATCGCACCCGTTCAATCATCAGTGGCACAATCTCTTCTAGGGTTTTGTTGCCAGAGCGAATAATTTCGGCATCAGCCCGAACACTCTCTAACATCTGTTTGGGCACTAGAGAATCTGCCACGATAATAACATCTGCCTTTTGGAGGATTTTCAAGGCTTTGACAGTTAATAAGTCTGGAGCGCCTGGTCCAGCACCGATAATGTAGACTGCTGGTGCGATTGAATTCATATAGTTTCGGAATTATGCTTTAGGAGATAGTATTTTGGTAAGCATATGCGCTACTTGAGGTGCCGTCAGCTCTCAGCCGTCAGCCGTCAGCTCTCAGCCGTCAGCTCTCAGCTTTTTTATTCAAAAGCTGAGAGCTGATAGCAGGCGCGATCGCTGCACGGGGTCAGATGAGTAAAACGAGCAGGGATTTTCAAGCAGTCCTACCAGTAACCCAGATGCTTGTTTACTATCTCCCGTTGATTAGCTGACGGCTGAGAGCTGACAGCTTAAGCTGTGTGTTTACCTGTCTTTTACCTGTGTGTTTACCAGTTAGTGACCAACAATCAAGCCAAGGTTCCGAGCAGCTTATAGATCAAGGAATTAACGAAACCAAGGGCAATTGCGCCAATCAAAGCGCTCCAAAATCCCCAGCGAAGTCGGAATCCTGTTACCAAAGCAGCGGCTAAGCCAAAAATAATCGCGTTGACCACAATAGCAAAAAGCCCAACAGTCAAGATAGTCAGAGGAAGAGATAAAACAATCAGGATTGGTTTCAATAGGGCATTGAGAATGCCGAACACCACTGCTGAAACCAATGCTTTCTCAAAACTATCAATCTCGACACCAGTTGGGAGTTTGGAAATGATCAACAAACTGACGGCAGTAACCAAACAGGCAATTAAAAGACTAATAATATCCATGGGTATCACCTTTTAGAGCACCACTACTTACACATTAAAGCGGAAAAGCATCACATCTCCCTCTTGTACAACATAATCTTTACCTTCTGAGCGAACTAACCCTTTTTCCTTAGCAGCGGTCATCGCTCCAGCAGCTACCAAATCCCCATAAGCAATGGTTTCTGCCCGAATAAAGCCTCGCTCAAAATCCGAGTGAATTGTCCCAGCCGCTTGGGGGGCTTTCATACCAGCAGCAATAGTCCACGCCCGAGTTTCCTGGGGACCAGTGGTCAGAAAGGTACGTAAACCCAACAATTCGTAGGTAGCGCCAATCAAGGATTTTAATCCCCCTTCTTCCACACCAAGGGACTGAAGAAAATCCTCTCGGTCTTCCTCAGGTAACTCAATTAGTTCTGACTCTACTTGAGCAGAAACCACTACCACTTGAGCATCTTCGGTAGCAGCAATTTGCCGCACTTGCTCGACCCAGTCATTGCCAGTGGCTAAGTCATCTTCAGATACATTAGCGGCATAGATGACTGGCTTACTAGTCAGTAACCCCAATTGCTTGACTGACTCGGCTTCTTCTTCTGTTAAACTAATCTGGCGCGCTAATTTGCCTTCATTCAACCCAGCGCTCAAGGTTTCCAAGACATCAAGTTCCATCTTGGCATCTTTGTTACTACGAGCTTGCTTCCGGGTGCGCTCAATCCGGCGTTCTACTTGCCCTAAATCCGCTAAGGCTAATTCTAAATTAATTACTTCAATATCCCGCCCTGGGTCAACGGAGCCGGAAACATGGATGATGTCATCATCATCAAAGCAGCGCACCACATGGACAATGGCATCGACTTCTCGGATATTGGCTAGAAACTGGTTACCCAAGCCTTCCCCTTTGCTGGCTCCCTTGACTAAACCAGCAATATCCACAAACTCAATCCGAGTTGGCACGATTTTCTGAGATTCAGAAATCTTGGCCAGAACCTGCAACCGCTGATCTGGGACAGCAACTACACCGACATTCGGCTCAATGGTACAAAAAGGGAAATTAGCAGCATCTGCCTTAGCATTGGCAACTAGGGCATTAAATAAGGTTGATTTGCCTACATTGGGCAGTCCAACAATTCCGGCTCTTAACATAGTAGTCTAATATAGTACTTTAAAATGGACAATTGACAATAGAAAATTGAACCGATCGGCCAGTTGTTATACTGTTGTAACAATTATCGCTTATCTCCTTATAATTTTACTTTATCAATGGTCTATCATGGTCTATCATGGTCTCAAATCAACCGGTTAAAAATACACTACTGAAGTTTATCACTAAACCATATCAAGTTACGTGTTTTAAAGATAAACGTGATAGTATTCATTAATATTAAATCCCAGCTTGTCGAGTATTTTTCAGTTAAAAATTGCCTTTGGTGTTATCGGTAATCTTGTGAGTAACCAGTAAAAATTAAATTATTTATTTCTGGATTACTGCTTTTGGTAAAAACTTTACTCAGATTGTAAGGTTGGTAAAATAGACAGTTTGGTTCAAATGAGTATTATAGCTAATATCACTTTGCCTACCATGCCTAAATAATTAGGATTTTTTTGAATAGTAATTGCAAGTATGTATTCTGGAAAGTATTATATGCAAAAATAAGATGATCATAAATATAGATGCTACTCTAATTTGATGAGTGGTCAGTAACCAATTATCCATTACGCTTATCAATAGGAATTCGTGGAGTAATTGTGATATTTTTTGATGCCCTGTTACCTGTTACCTGTTACCTTTGCTAAATTACCTATTACTAACTATCTAAACTATGCCAACAACAGCTGATTTTCTGATCTACACTAAATGGTCAGGTATTCTGACTTTAGCCTGTGGCTTGATTGCTATACTCGGTTTTATCTTGAAATGGGGCCTTCGGTTTCGCCTGGTAGGAGTCACTGGGTTTATGCTGGTGCTAACGGCTAGCTTTTTCTCCTTATCCTTAGTACCCTTTACCCGTACTACCATTCCAGGGGCAACCCGATATACTGTAGTCTACGATAATGGTGGCAACCAAACGGTGATTGCTTTGCCCCCTAGTGCTACAGAGTCAGAAGTAGAAGCGACACTGCGCCAAGCTGCTAGTAATTTTTATTCCTATGGACGCCTCGGTGGCGCAAATAACCAGTTAACAATTCGAGCCCGGACGATTATCCATCCGGAAGCTGGTGTATCCAAGCCGGTATTGTTGGGTCAGGTTATGCGATCGCTTTCTCAGCGTGATGATCCAGATATGGTGATTGAAGTCTATTCCGAAGAATTTGCTCAATTGCCTCAAGAGTAAGGAGTATATAGCAGTTATCAATATTGATAACTGCTATATCGTTAACTGCTCATACTGATTAAAAAATTGCCGTGTCAACCCATAAGTGATCAATAAGGTTGCGATCAAATTAGTAAATGCGAGCATAAACATAATTAAGATCTGATAGGAAGCAGCATTCAAGGGCTCAATACCACTTAACAATTGACCTGTGATGATTCCCGGTAAAGTCACCAGTCCCACTACCATCATCGAGTTAAGAGTAGGAATCAACCCAGCCCGAATCGCATCCTTACGGTAACCGGCTACTGCTTGTTGTCCCGTTGCGCCTAAGCTTAAATGGGTTTCGATTTCTAGAGTGCTATTGCTAATGGTGCTAACTAAGCGTTCCCCTGCGATCGCAGCCCCATTCATGGCATTGCCCAGCACAATACCTCCTAAGGGAATCAGGTACTGGGGTGCATACCAAGGTTCTGGTTGAATCATCAATAGATTTGTATAGATTAAGGTCAATGCTGTACTGAAGAACAGGGAACTGAATACTATTGGTAACAATCTCGGTATCTTATGGTTACTAATCCGATTGCGGGCAGTAATCGTACCAATAGTCAGCATTACCATTAAGATAGCTAAAACAGGAATCGGGTGATCTAAGGCAAAAATTACAGCCAGCACATATCCCACAACAATAAGTTGTACGATAGTTCGGCCAGTTGCGATCGCTAGTTGAACTTCCAAACCCAGCCTTTGCCAGCTGGATAAACCAATTGCGATCGCCATCATGCCCAATCCCCACACTAAATCGCTAAGATCGAGTTCAATTAAATAATCCACCAGCCACCACAGCTAATTTGTTTTAATCCATTGTGTCAGATCGTCTGTTAATTGTGATTGCAGTTGAACGCGCACGCGCAGCCAATAGGCCAAGGTTATCTGGTTGAATGCGATCGCGTTCAACCAGATAACCTTCAAGGCCAGGAGTGAAAATTAAGCGACAGGTAAAATTTGAACCCTTTTTGCCAAAAATTCTGTTTTAATTAAAAGCAATTTAAGGTGTGAGGAACAAGTGAATACTATACCCCCTCTTGACTTAACACGGCAGTACCAAGTGATTGGAGAACAAGTCAGTGCTGCTGTCGGTGACGTTCTTTCATCTGGACGTTATATTGGTGGTCCAGTGGTAGAGCACTTTGAGCAACAGTTTGCCGCTTACACCGGTACCCTGGAATGCATTGCATGTAACTCTGGCACAGACGCTCTGTATCTCGCCCTGCGAGCTTTAGATATCGGACCCGGTGATGAGGTAATTACCACACCCTTCACCTTCATCGCTACCGCTGAAGTAATTGCTGAAGTTGGTGCTACCCCAGTCTTTGTCGATATCAATCCCGAAACCTTTAATATCGATCTCAATCAGATTGAGAAAGCGATTACCCATAATACTAGAGCAATTATACCAGTTCACCTATTTGGACAGCCAGTGGATATGACTGGTGTGATGGATATCGCCAAGACTCATTGTCTTGCAGTCATTGAAGACTGCGCCCAAGGGACTGGTGCTGAATGGGTGGGAAAAAAAGTTGGTAGTATTGGACATATTGGTTGTTTTAGCTTCTATCCCACCAAGAATCTGGGAACCTGTGGCGATGGTGGTGCGGTAACTACCAATGACAAAACTGTTGCGGCCTCAATACGGATGCTGCGAGACCACGGCAGAGCCTCTGGTTATTACCATAAAATCAATGGTATTAACAGCCGTTTAGATGCCGTACAAGCCGCTATTCTTAACGTAAAGCTACCCTATCTCGATGGCTGGAACAATGCCCGTCGTCAGGTAGCAACCCGGTATCACCAGTTATTGCAGCTATTACCTGATATAATCCTGCCTCGGGAAACCCCTGGTGGAAACTCCGTCTGGAACCAGTACACCATTCGCTTAACTCAAGATAGCAGCAATAGCAACTATCGGGACGAGGTGCGCCAAAAATTAAAGCAGGCAGGTATTAGTTCTATGGTCTATTACCCCCTGCCGTTACACTTGCAGCCAGTCTACAAAGACTTAGGCTATCACATCGGTCAGTTTCCAGTTGCTGAGCAAGTCTCCCATCAAGTATTGTCCTTACCAATGTTCCCAGAACTTACCGTTGAGGAACAGCAACAGGTAGTTTATGGATTGAAGGACTGTTTAGTTTGAAGGTTAAAGGTAATTTGGTTGAAGGTTAACAGGTTGAAGGTTAACAGGTTTAAGGTTAACAGGTTTAAGGTTAACAGGTTTAAGGTTAACAGGTTGAAGGTTAACAGGTTGAAGGTTAACAGGTTTAAGGTTAACAGGTTTAAGGTTAACAGGTTGAAGTTTAACAGGTTGAACGTTAGAAGACTAGTTTTCAAGCATCTAGCATTCAAGCATCCAGCATCCAGCATTCAAACATCTAGCATTCAACCTTGGCCTTTGGCCACGCGATCGCATTCAACCATCTAGCATTCAAGCTTTCACCATCTAACCTTCAACCTTGGCCTTTGGCCACGCGATCGCGTTCAACCATCCAACCTTCAACCTTCAACCATCTAACCTTCAACCTTCAACCATCTAACCTTCAACCTTCAACCATCTAACCTTCAACCTTCAACCATCTAACCTTCAACCATCTAACCTTCAACCTTGGCCTTTGGCCACGCGATCGCGTTCAACCATCTAGCATTCAACCCTTCAACCATCCAACCTTCAACCCTTCAACCATCTAACCTTCAACCATCTAACCTTCAACCCTTCAACCATCCAACCTTCAACCTTCAACCATCCAACCTTCAACCATCCAACCTTCAACCTTCAACCATCCAACCTTCAAACCTTAACCCTTTTACCCTTGACACCTTCGAGGGATTCTACCAAGCTGCGAACCGCTGCTACCATTGCCACTTCGCTATCTAACTGATTGATAGCGGAACCAACGCCAACACCAGCAGCACCAGCAGCAATGGCCATGGGAAGGGTCACACTGGATAACCCGGAAGCACACAACACTGGTACTGAGACAGCACGAGAAATTTCATAGGCAGCTGCCAAGGTTGGTGCCGCTTTTTCAATTAAACCCAAGGTGCCAGCGGAGCGAGGTTTACTGCTGGTACCCCCTTCAGTTTGAATAATATCGGCACCTGCTTTGACTAATTCTGCCGCTAGTTCTACTTGCTGATCTAACTTTAGAATGTGGGGGACAGTTACTGATAAGGTTATATTGGGTAATAATTTACGGGTTTCAATGGTCAGTGCCAATACGTCGGAAGCATCAAACCACTTCCCCTGAGCATAAAAGCTATCAAAGTTACCAATTTCAATCAGATCAGCACCAGCTTGGATAGCAATAACAAACTGCTTTGGTTCTACAGCAGAAACACAAATTGGTAAATCCGTTAACCCTCGTGCCAACCTGACTAGATCGGGGCAGGCGGCAATATCGACAAAAGTCGCTCCACCCCGTGAAGCTGCTTTAACTACAGCAGCAACTTTCTGGGTATCAAAATTATTTAAGCCACTAATTACTTTCAGGCAACGACCTTGGTTTAAGGCTTCGTTTAGTTTGTGATGCATAGTCATATTTTCTGTTTACCCCTGTATTATCAACCAACTTTACCTAATTTTTAATTAACTGTAGGAAATTTTTTTTCTCTCTGAAGAATTCATCCAAACCCCTATATTTTTGCCTAAACTAAAAGCAGATCGGTGCTGATGGCTACTCCTTCTATATACAAATAAATGAATTTCCCCCAAGTCAAGCTATCTCCTTTTCACAGTGACGTCTTAAAGAATACCGAGTTAGGTCAGCTTTGTGGCAAAAAGCAGCTGTTTCGCGCACGCTATGAAGTGTTACGGATGATTGGTCGAGGTGGTTTTGGTGTAACCTTTCTAGCCAAAGATACATCCTTACCGGGTCAGCCGTTTTGTGTAATCAAGCAACTTTGCCCCAAATTCAGTGATCCAAAAGCATTACATAATGCTCGTCAGCGGTTTGAGAGAGAGGCAAAAATTTTGAACAAACTGGGGACTCACCCCCAGATCCCCATGTTGCTCGATTATTTCGTAGACCATGGAGAATTCTACTTGGTTCAAGAGTACATTCGAGGCATTACCCTAGCTAGGTTGGTGAGGCGTTCTGGTTGCTTATCCCCAGGAGCCGTTAAAGGTTTTCTGCGAGACATACTACCGTTATTGCAGTATATCCATGACCATGGGGTAATACATCGTGATATCAAACCTCAGAATATTATTCTTTCTAATGATGATGGTCGGTTGGTACTAATTGATTTTGGGGCAGTTAAGGAGTTAATTGCCCAAGCATCAGATAACAGTGTAAGAAACCCAACTACCCATTTCATCGGTACGGTAGGATTTGCACCACCGGAACAGTTTAGCCTACGACCTGTGTATAGCAGTGATATTTATTCCCTAGGGGTTACCTGTCTTTACCTACTTACTGGAAAAGCCCCCCTAAAATTTCAGAGCGATCGCCAAACTAGTGAACTGAAGTGGGGCAAAGCATTGGACTTGAGTGATTCCTTTGCTAATATTCTCAACAGAATGCTGGCTATTTCCCTCAAAGAGCGTTATTCAAACGCAAGAGCGATCCTAAGGGCCTTGGATCATAAATTACTTCAAGAGAATCTTGACGAGTTTCTAGTTATTCAACCTCAAGCTAATCAACACCAACGACAGGCAAAGCAAAACACCGGGAAAAGTCAGAAGTATACACCTCCTACAGAAAAAACGGCGATCGCGATTCGAGAATGGAAACAAAGGATGCAAGCCAGACACCGCCAGAAGGATATACAAAGAGTTGAACACCTATTTAATCATTAGTGCTAAATTGGCCATTACAATGATTCCGGACAAAAAAAGTTAGTTTTTCATCCTTAATTGGTAAGCATTCAGCCGTCAGCCGTCAGCTTTACGTAACTCAGATTAAATGAATGCTGACCTGTTTTATTCAAAAGCTGTTCGGTGTAGTGTGACCTATGCCGATCAGCACATCAAGTAGCGTGCCCTATGCCCATCAGCTGATACGCGACACGCTGATAGCTGATAGCTTACCTTTATTTTTTACATGTCAGCCAGTATTACGCATGCCAGCAGCAATACCGTTGATCGTCAATAAGGCTCCTCGTAGTAACTCTCCCTTACTATACCGGGATTGAACCACACCCAATGTTACCTGGTTGCTATGTTGACGTAGGCGTTTGAGCAAAGATACCTGTAAAAATCCTAAGGGAACGATGGTACCATTACGCAAATGTACAGACCGTTGTAAATTGGGGTCGCCATCTAGGAGTGTTTGGTGTCCTGTAATCGTCAGGACTAAGTTGCGGGTCAGGTTAAATTCCTTAGCAATTTGCTCAAACAAATGCTCGAAGCGTTCCAGGTCTTCAGGGTTTGAAAGTTCCTTGACATAGTGGTGAGCAATTTGTAGATCCACCTTGGCTAAGGTCATCTCTACTTTGGAAATGACCATTTTGAAGAAGGGCCATTTTGAATAGAAACAGCGCAATAGGTTGATATTTTCCTCTGGAGCTTGATCAACAAAGCTTTGTAGGGCAGTGCCAACACCGTACCAGCTCGGTAGCAGGAAGCGGCTTTGAGTCCAACTAAAGACCCAAGGAATTGCCCGCAGACTGCTTAAATCCTTCTTCCCTGATTTACGCCGTGCAGGGCGAGAACTAATTTGCAACTGGCTAATTTCTTGAATTGGTGTCACTTGATGGAAGAAATCTACCAGATCCGGTTGGTCGTGAATCAGAGCTCGGTAATGGCTACGGGAGATCTGAGCTAACTCCTCCATAATTTCATTCCAGGGCTGGATATCATCAAAGCCATTATTGAGTAAGCTAGCTTGAATAACTGCTGTGGCTATTGTCTCCAGATGATAGAGCGCTAATCCTGGCAGAGAGTACCTAGAAGCAAGGACTTCCCCCTGTTCGGTAATTTTGATTCGGCCATTGATACTGCGACCCGGTTGCGCCAGGATAGCTTCATAAGATGGACCACCACCACGACCCACTGAACCACCACGACCATGGAAAATCCGTAAAACAATACCATACTCTTGAGCCACATGCTCTAAGGCTTTCTGAGCTTTGTGGATTTCCCAGTTACTACTTAGGAAGCCAGAATCTTTATTACTGTCGGAGTAGCCGAGCATTACCTCTTGTAAGTTAGGAGAGGTTAAAGCTTGAAGATTATTTGGTTGTTCAGCTTTGGCGTTCGAGTAGGGTAGGTTATTTGGTTGTTCGCGTAGCGTGGCCTTTTGGCCAAGGTTATTTGGTTGTTCGCGTAGCGTGGCCTTTTGGCCAAGGTTATTTGGTTGTTCGCGTAGCGTGGCCTTTTGGCCAAGGTTTAATGGGCTAACCTGCAACTTTTGATATCCACCAGCCAAACTAGCACGATACAAGGGTAGCTCAAACAGGGATTTCATCACTGCTGGAGCACGCTTAAGGTCTTCCACTGTTTCAAACAGTGGCACCACGCGAATGGTACTTTTACCAGTGGCTGGGTCATACAGACCAGCTTCCTTCGCCAACAAGAGGACTTCCAACAAATCGCTGGCCGTGTGACTCATGCTGATAATGTAGGTTTGGCAGATTTGGGGACCAAACTCTTGTTGCAGCTGCCGCACCATCCGGAAGGTTTCGATAGTCTCGCAGGTTTTTTCCGAAAATGGCAGTTCTGCTGGGATTAATGGACGTCGGGTTCGCAACTCAGCGGTTAACCACAAGCATGCTTCGGATTCCGATAGCAAGTTGTAGGGCTTAGGCAAAACTTGCAGGTACTCAGCAATTTCACTCAGGGCTTCTGAGTGGCGAGAACTTTCCTGGCGAATATCTAGGTGAGCCAGGTAAAAGCCATAAATTTCCACCTGACAGATTAAATTATCTAACTCACGACAGTTCAACCCGGTTTCCACCAGATTACTCTCAATCAGCTTTAGTTCTGCCAAGAATTCTTCTCCAGAGCGGTAAAAACTCCAGCTTTTACCATTAGCCATCTCATCTGGTACAGGCATACCATTGGCCAGCTGTTGGTTTCGCTCACGGGTGTTTTCGAGTTTTTGCTTAACGTAAGTCAGTTTGAGTCGATAGGGTTCTTGCCGATAGCGAATGGCGAGCTGTTCGTAAACCTCTGGCAATTGAGAGCGGTCTTGTTCTAGAGAGTCTAACAGTTCCGGTAGCACATCACACCAGTGCAACGACAGACTCAATAATTCGGTCAGACGCCTAACCTCATCTATATATTTACCCAGCACCAAATTCCTCTGATAGCAGGCAGTTTGCCAGGTAATTTGGGGAGTGACAAACGGATTACCATCCCGGTCTGACCCTACCCAAGAGCCAAAATGACAGAAGTTCTTAGCGGGTGGGTTCAGCCAGGGGAATGAACCCTTCAACGCTTGCTTGAAACGACTATACAATTGGGGTATTGTATCAAACAGTACTTCGTGGAAGTAGTGAAGAGTGTAATCTACCTCATCAAGTACTCCCGGCTTAAACTGATGTAGCTCATCGGTGCGCCACCAGAGGCGAATTTCTTCCATCAGCTTTTGGCTACATTCAGTCACCTCCCAGGACGAAGTGATTCCTAAGGTACCATAGGTTTGCTCCGCTTGGTCTAATTGTTCCAGAATCTTAGCCATCCGTCGCTGTTTACCCCGAATCGTACGACGGACGATTTCTGTGGGGTGAGCGGTGAAAACCAAGCGAATATCAAGATTCTCAATCAGCCGCTGAATTTGACCAGGTGGCACATTTTGCTTGTGCAAGTGGGGAAATAGCCAATCTAGTAGCCCTAATTTTCTTTCCGATCCTTGGTTTTCCTGGTGGCTCTTTTCAATAACATTGGTAACCGCAGCCCCTGGTTGAGTAACCTGATTGCCTATTTCCACCTCTTTGTCAACGGTTACAACAGTTGACAAAGACGAATTACCATTTTTTAAAATACCTTGGGATAAGGGGGTTAACTCGGGTTCAGTGCTTCTTCGGTAGGAGAGGCGA
>NZ_JAAHGN010000740.1:0-3864 GCF_010672485.1 Moorena sp. SIO2C4
TAAGACCTCACTGCATGGTTACTCCCGATTCCCGATTCCCGATTCCCGATTCCCGACTCCCGATTCCCGATTCCCGACTCCCGATTCCCTATTCCTCTACTCGCTCACCAGTCAAGCTAAAGGCACGAGCTTCGGTAATTTTAACTAGAACTAGCTCACCTTTAAGGTGATTAATATCCCCAGAGAAGAACGTGAGACGATTTCCTTTGGTTCTGCCCATCACTTGAGTATTGTCTTTGGGATTCTGGTCTTCCACCAGCACTTCCTCAATCCGTCCCAGATAACGTTGCGATCGCTCAGCTGCTTTTACCGCAACTAGGTGGTTGAGACGTTGAAGGCGATCGCATTTGACCTCCTCAGAGAGCTGATTTTCCCACAATGCGGCTGGTGTGCCAGGACGAGGGGAATAGGCAGCGGTATTGAGCTGGTCAAAGCCAATATCTTCTACTAGTTTTAGGGTATTTTCAAATTGTGCTTCCGTTTCCCCAGGAAAGCCCACAATCGCATCTGCACTAATGGAGGCATCGGGCATATAGTCCCGAATGGTATTAATAATCCGGCGATATTTCTGGTGGGTATAGCCCCTTGCCATAGCTTTGAGAATATCGTTATCCCCAGATTGGAAGGGAATGTGGAAATGTTCGCACACTTCCGGCAACTCATGACAGGCGCGGATCAGCCGTTCTACAAAGTAGCGGGGGTGACTAGTAGCAAACCGGAGCCGCTCAATGCCTGGCACATTGCTAACATAATACAGTAAATCTGTCAAGGTGTGCTGATGCCGCCCCGATTCAGTCACCCCTGGTAAGTCACGTCCGTAAGCATCAATATTTTGTCCTAATAGGGTGATTTCCTTATAGCCAAGCCGTCCCAACTCCTCCATTTCTGCCCGAATCGCTTCTGGAGTACGGGATTGCTCTAAACCTCGGACATTGGGCACTACACAGTAGCTGCAGCGTTCGTTACACCCATAAATTATATTTACCCAGGCGCTAATGCTGCTGTCCCGTCTTGGTTTAGTGATGTCTTCAACAATATGAATTGGTTCTGTAGCAACTAGCTGGTTGCCATCAAATACCTGGTCTAGCAAATCCCCCAAACGATTGGCATGTTGGGGTCCCATGACTAAGTCAACTTCTGGGACTCGCCGCAGCAGTGCTTCTCCCTCCTGTTGTGCCACACAACCAGCTACTACCAAGGTCAGGTCTGGTTGTTGGTGTTTGCGCTTTGCCTGTCTTCCTAGGTAGGAATAAACCTTTTGCTCAGCATTATCTCGAATGGTGCAGGTGTTGTAGACAATTAAGTCAGCCTCGTTGGGATTTTCTGACCACTGGAAGCCGATATCCTCCAGAATTCCAGCCATCCGCTCGGAGTCGGCTTTGTTCATCTGGCAGCCAAAGGTGGTGATATGGTAGCGGCGGGGAAATGAGGTCATCTTACGTTAAACAGCTAAGGATTCGATCAGGGGATCTTCTCTAATTATAGATTTCTCAGACCTACTCCTCTTTATCATTTCTCAGCCAAACCTAAATTACACCCCTAGACCAAACCTATAGATATAGCAGTCGCCAGGGCAGTTAGGACATCGACATTAGTCTCAAACCTAAGTAAGCGCAAGAGTTTGACTTCTGACAAATGACTTCTGACAAATGACTTCTGCTATAGTTGCCAGCATTTTTCTCTAATCAACATTTTATTAACCAAAATTTTTGTCTGGTTGCTTTACCTTGCTTGACTATTTAATCATATCCGTAAATACACTTATTTTAAACATAAAGCTATTTGTATAAATCCCTAAAATCATCGTTTTTTGTTGGTTTTTATTAAGTTAAAATAGTGTGTTTTTTGCTGGTTTTATTATTTTAATATTTTTTGATTAATTTAGTTTTTATTGAAAATTCATGCTGATTTTGCTGGAAAAGTTTTGAAGTAATGAGTAGAAACTTTGAGCAAGGTCACCACAATGGGTTTTCAAAGATATATCTTTTTGTCTACTCTGCTAGTTACAGTTTTAGGAGGTAATTTTTACTATGGTGAGTCTAGTTTTGGACAAGGGTACCATTCTGATTCGGTTTACCAGCAATTACTAGCTGTACAGGAAGAAAGTTGTCCTCCAGGAAGCGGACGGCGAGAGACTTCTGATTGTTTAAATTGAAAGCCTTTATCCTTAAAAAAATGGCTATATCCTGCTGGAATTGATAACTACAGTTCAGGGGAATTTATCAGGTAAATTTAAAAGATAACTACCTGGATTTCCACTGACCATGAAAGCTGAAGGGGATAACCTTTGGTAATCCCAGACGACATATCGGTTCTTGATTTAGGGTGTTTCTACCAAATACCATCACTTCACTAGTATCAGAATTACCGTCATACACCACTGTTAATATCCAACCCTGGTCAGGATTCAGGCTATCCGTTACATAGACTGGTTCCGAGGGATAGCGATTTTCTCCTAAATCAGCCACAATCAAGGTGCCAGTTTTGTGGTCAAAACATCCAATTGCACCCAATAATTCTTTACTAATATCGACGACTTCGCGATGTACTGATAAATAAGTATGAAGTGAGTATTGTCCTACTCGCTGTTGCGGCACTACAGGAAATTCACAGCTTCTATCCAACAACTGTTGTAACTGCACGACCTGACCAGTGTCAGGATTCAGTCGGGCTTGCCACAGGGTTCCTTTCGCTTCGGTCTTAGTTTGACCAGTGGCAACTTCTTTCAAATACTGATTGGTCTGAAAGTCAGCATAACGGACAAAATCAATCACGATCAAGCCATCTTTCTCCACATAACCATTGCTGAAGTGCCACTGATACCAGGGTTCTGCTTCACCGCGACTGACTACACTAAGGCTGTCACAATCTACAACAATAATTTGGGTTGACTTATTTGGGTGCCACTCCATAGCATCACCATAGCTGCACCAACCTAGAGCTACTTTTAGGAAATTCACTCGCACTGGGGGTACAAAAAATACTAGATACGGCCCTGCCAGAACAAAATCATGGATGAAGGGCAAACCCTCTAGCTGTACTGACCCTTGTTTGATAATTTTGCCAGTGGAGTTGCTCTTGTAAATGTTGAGTCTGCTATTAAGTTCAGCCGTCAGTCCAAAGTTGAAAATCTCTCCAGTTTTGGGATCAATCTTGGGATGGGCAGAAAAGGTTGCTCCCTGGGCTAGGCCAGATAAGTCATCAGTGCCTCTGGTTTCTAAGCTCTGGAGGTCTAAGGCATGGGGATGACCACCTTCCCATAGGGCTAACAATTTATCAGGTAATGGTAGCACTGAGGTATTGGCAGCATTTTTAACTGGCTTACTCCAGCGTTTCCAGATTGGTCCTGGTGTTGTCATGCCATAGTTGGGGTACAGTAATTTGTCAGCAGCTGCTTCTGCTTGATAGCCAGAGGTTTGGACGTAGCGATAAACTCCTGTGGCACCAGCAGGGGTGAAATGTACTGCTAAAATCGCCCCATCACCATCAAACCAATGTCCAACAGCTACACCACCTCGCTCTAACCGTGCAGGACCATTTCTATACAGAGAACCTCGCAACCCTTCTGGGATTTGGCCAGAGATGACCGGGAGGGCAGTAGGCGGAAATTCAGTTGCCGGTTTTGCGATCGCATTCGCCCAGCCTTTTGTTGTAGATGCTTGATTCATCGTTGCTATAGCAGTTGTCAAAGGGAGCAGGGAGCAGGGAGCAGGGAGTAGGGAAGAGTGTGGGGAGATGGGGAGATAGGGAGATAGGGAGATAGGGAGATGGGGAGATAGGGAGATAGGAAACATTTTTATAGCTTTTCTGATATTTACCAGGTAAACTCAATGTTCTTAGCCCGATTCCCGATTCCCGATTCCC
>NZ_JAAHGN010000741.1:0-3845 GCF_010672485.1 Moorena sp. SIO2C4
TGGGAATCGGGAATCGGGAATCGGGAATCGGGAATCGGGAATCGGGGAAAAATTATGGGCGTTGCTGAATTAAGGAATGAATGCGCGATCATCTAGTTTTATTAAAGCCCCCGTTGGTCCCCCAATTCTGGGGGACTTTGAGAGTTTTTCCCCCCAGAATTGGGGGGCTAGGGGGGCGAAACCATACTGAGAATCAGCAACGCCAAATTATGTGTACCTCATAGCTATGAGAAGCGCTATAAATAGGGTGGGCAATGCCTACCCTGTTTAATTTTTAAGCTTCTTAAGTATATATAGCGATCGCAAACAAAGATCATAACATTTGATGGTAAAATCACATCCCTTAGCGACTTCTTGTATTAAAGCCCATGCTGCAAATACAAATCACAACATTGCCTAGTTTGTACCCTTTTAGGCAATGTTATGGAAATCTATAGTTAGAATTTATAGGGATTTCCATAAAGTTATTTAAAACCTATCACCACCAATTTGAATATCATCTATACAAATTTTAGTTTGTACTGAAAATAAGCCAGATTTCATATATACTTTGACTATTTTATACATACCATTTCCTAGATCAATTTTTCCTTGCATGATTGGTTCTTTTCCCATAACTAGCATATGGTTACATTCATCTTGTTTTTCACCATTTATATAAAGTTTTGCCTCACTTGTTTTTAGACTAAAATTTATTATTCCCCAAGTGTTTAAAACTGATATTATATTTCCCTCATACTCTGTATTCCATTGTTTATTAAACATTTTAGTTACTTATTTATTTTAAAATTTAATATTTATAATCAATCTCAAAATATTCATCTTGATCTAAGCAATCTTGTAATTCTTGAATTATTTCATCTTGTATCCTTTTATCTAGTCTATCAAGTCGAGCTTTTACTTGGTTAGATATTTTTTTTTCAGTATCTAGAGCTAATATTTCTTCCCTGGTTAATCCTAATTTCGATAATATTGGTTCAATTTTATCAAGTTCCTCATCACTAACTTTTTATTCAATTTTTTCCTTGATTTCCAAACCCTTATTAATAAGAATTGGTGTTGCTACTGCAACTACTATGGCTGCGATCGGTAATGGCATTTTGACCTCCTAAAACTCACCACAGTAAATGCATCTTATTTTGAAATGCCTACTGGATATGAGATTAATACGATAAGTATTTATGCTTATTAATTGTCAAATCTCTGTCTTGATGCAGTTGCTCATGGGGGAAACCCCAAAGACCGCACTGCATCGCTTCTGAGTAAGGCTTCTATAATTTAGATGCGTTTGGTATATAGTATAGCAATCCCTGTAGGAATTGTTATAATTTCTAATCAGAAGTTCCCGACTCACGACTCCCGACTCCCGACTCCCGACTCCCGACTCCCGACTCCCGACTCCCTATCAAAGCATTTTAATATGGTTTTCCCGCTGCCAGATAAATACATTGACCTGCTCACAGATTTCGGGTTTAAACGTGTCTTTGGCACTGAGCCAAATAAGGCACTGCTAATCGACTTCTTGAATACTCTGTTGCCTCCCCATCATCAGCTGAAGGATGTCACCTTTAAAAATCCCGAGTTTTTGGGCAATACCTTAGTGGATCGAAGGGCTATTTTTGATATTTATTGTCAGAGCGAGACTGGTGAACGGTTCATCGTAGAAATGCAGAAGGCCAAGCAAAATTTGTTTAAGGATAGAAGTGTCTATTATTCTACTTTCCCGATCCAAGAACAGGCACAACAGGGATTTTGGAACTATGAGCTTACAGCAGTTTATACGGTTGGCATCCTAGATTTTGTATTTGATGACCACAAGCACGATTCGGAACTGCTACATGTGGTGGAGTTGAAAAATCAGCACTGTGAAGTGTTCTACGATAAGCTCAAATTTATTTATGTTGAGCTACCGAAATTTACCAAGTCTCTTGATGAGTTGGAGTCCCATTTTGACAAGTGGTTATTTCTATTTAAACACCTAGCCCAGTTGAATGAACCCCCATTACCCTTGCAAGACGATGTGTTTGCCCAGCTATTTGATGTGGCAGAGATTGCCAATTTCTCATCTAGGGAGCAAGCGCTGTATCAGGATAGCCTGAAGGTCTACCGGGATATGTACAATGTTACCCAAACCTTAATTGATGAAACTCTGGAACAAGGTATAGAACAAGGTATAAAACAAGGTATAAAACAAGGTAGACAACAAGGTAGACAACAAGGTAGACAGGAAGAAAAACAGCAGATTGCTAAGCAGATGAAGGCGGCAGGGTTACCCGCTCAGGATATTGCCCAATATACGGGGTTGAGTATGGATGAGATTGATCGGTTGTAGGTTGAAATTGCTTCAAGAGCTACAAATTCCTGGGTTTTTGCTAAAAATTGTTGCTTAGATAGGCGAACTGAAGTACCGGTAATTTTTCTTGTCAGAAGCCACAAAAGTAAAGATTAACGAGACAATCACTCACTTTCCAGTTACTGCCATCCCGGTAACGGCGCTAGGGGGAGCATAAGACCTGTTTGTTACAAGCAAAATACTTAATTCATTAAGGATCCAGCTGGCGGCATCTGGGGTGATATGTCCTTTGCCATGCCTCCCAGGGAATAGATAGTTTGCCCATTTCGGAGGGTGGTAGTTCGTTAAGTGTTTCCGCAGATCTTCTAGTACCGGGATGGTTCGGGTGGCAAGCTTACCCTTTGTATTGCCTTTCCTGAATAGAACCACGGGGCGCACGGAACCAAAGCGATCTAAGACATCCCTTATTCTTAAGGTCACGGCTTCGTTGACCCGACAGGCGGTGTAAAGCATCACAGCAAACAGCGCCCGGTCTCGTGGCGGGTTAAGGGTTGCCCCTTCATTAAACAACAGTTGGATTTCCTCTGCGGTTAAAATCTTTGCCTGGCCATGGCGGTCGATTTTCATACCCCACGCCTCAATACACCCATGCCTATTTATTGAACAGTTTGGGTGTACCCGAGTCAATACAATGTGGGTGCGATTTGGCTAGGGATAGCGTCTTGGTAACGGGATCTAAAATCACAAAGTGAAAAAATCTGCACAAAAAATCCCGCATGGGCGTACGGGAAGAGGTAATGGAGTGTGATGGGTTGTCTTGAGGCTAATCGATTTTAAATATAATTTTCGGGAGCCTCAGGGTCGATGCAGTTAAGACGCAGGATTCGCCGCAGTCGTTTGATTTCTACATCTTTGTGGTCATCCTGGGCATAATCTTCACTCAAGCACTGCAAGTCCGTCTTGAGCCGCTTGTTCTCGGCTTCAACTGCTTCCAGTCGTTCTACATACTGAGTCATTTCTTTATTTCGCTCAGCTATCGTGATTACTTGATCACCGAAGGCCAGTCGAAACCGATCCTTCAAAGAGTCACCTGCCAAAGCAGAGGTTAACTTCAATGCTTCTTTGTTTCCTTTGGATGTCCGGTACGTCCAGTACAAGACATTGATATCCAACGGAATTCCATTAATGCGACTTTGTCCCCTCCATCGACTAGAGGGATCTATTTCAAAAATCGCGGGCGTGAATTCCTCTCCCCATATATCTTTGAACCATTTTGATTTCAAGAATTCGCGGAAGTTCCTTTCATTTTCCCCAATGGTTTCAGCCGCCTGAGTTTGGGAAAGTACATATAGCCAGTTATCAGTAGCTCGAAATCCATCAAGAGTTTTCTTGCCCACTGGAACTAGGGCATGTTTCACAAATCTTTTGACCGAAAACCCTGAGGGCGCAAGCCCCTAGATTCTATCTATGGGGTTAGCCCGAACAGGAATTTATTCCCTGATTACTCGGGAACTTTAGCATCTTTGGATTCGGCAAAGCCGACGCTGCGCGA
>NZ_JAAHGN010000742.1:0-3844 GCF_010672485.1 Moorena sp. SIO2C4
GGCGAGTGACGCAAAAATAATGATAACCGGTTGACTGTTGACTGTTGACTGTTGACTGTTGACCGTCAACAGCACAAGGTTTAGGGAGTCGGGAGCGGTGCGACCCGTGGCGAATTTAATTCGCCAACGGAAAGCGCACCGAGGGAGTCGCGGTAAGAAAATTGAATGTACTTCATAACAATGAATATCATCTATGGTAAACCTATATGGTAAACAAATTGCAGCAAACTCGTAGATTTACATCAACTTGGTTAGGGCTTTTAATTATTATCCTGTTGATGCTAGGAATAGTGTTTCGATTCGTAAATATTGACAAAAAAAACTACTGGATTGATGAAACCTTTACCTCGCTACGGATTTCTGGTTATCGATTGTCAGACATGATACCAGAAATTTCCAATGGGGATGCGATCGCTATTAAAGAATTACATAAGTATCAGCAGACAAATCCGGAAAAAACTTTGATTGGTACGATTAAGGGATTGGCGTTTGAAGAACCTCAACATCCCCCATTCTATTACGTGATGGCGCGATTTTGGGGGCAGTTATTTGGGAATTCAGTAGCAGTGAGGAGAAGTTTTTCAGCTCTGATTAGCTTGCTGATGTTTCCTGCTATCTATTGGTTATGTCAAGAATTATTCGAGTCGTCCTTGGTGGGATGGGTAGCTATGGCCTTAGTTGCCGTTTCTCCCTTTCAGGTATTGTATGCCCAAGCAGCAAGACAGTATGGCTTATGGGGCGTAACTATTTTGCTATCAAGTGCAGCACTGTTACGGGCAATACGCTTAACCAAACCAAGAAACACCACCAGTAAGATTAGAGACATCCTACACTTTATCTCTACCTGGGGAATTTACGCCCTCACGTTAGTGACAGGATTTTATACCTTTTTATTTTCTATCTTAGTAGCCATCAGCCATGGCATCTATGTACTGGTAACAGAACGGTTCCGCTTCAGTAAAATTATTGTTTACTATGGGCTATCATCGTTAATGGCTTTGATGGTATTTGTCCCTTGGTTACTGGTTTCTAACAGTAACCTTTCTAAGGTATCCAGCAAAACCAAATGGGCACTCAAAGAAGTTCCCTTATCATCATTAGCCCAAACCTGGCTGATTAATATTAATCGGAGTTTCTTTGATCTCAACCAAGGCTTAAATTTCCCCAGCGTAGTGGTCTCTGTAATAATCTTAATCCTAGTCGGCTATGCCATTTACTTTCTCTGTCGTCATAGTCCCAAACGAGTTAGTCTATTCATCTTGACATTAATTGGAGTTACCGCCTTAGCCCTAGTGCTACCGGATTTAATTTCCGGAGGCAAGCGTTCTAGCGTAACTCGCTATCTAATTCCCTGTTATCTTGGTATTCAGCTAGCAGTTGCTTACCTATTTACTAACAAAATAACTAACAAAGTAACTAGTATTTTTCAGGGAGTATGGCAACAGAAGCTATGGCGACTCGGAATGATTTTGCTACTGTCTGGTGGAATTCTATCCTGTGTGATCAGTTCTCAAGCAGAATTTTGGTGGAACAAGTATACTAGTGCTAACCATACCCAGGTAGCAGCAATCATTAACCAGGCTGACCAACCCCTCTTGCTGACAAAAAGTCTGGAAGTGATCTCCCTGTCTTACCTTCTCGACTCCAAAGTGAAGTTTTCTTGGTTAAGCGACAAATCCGTAAAGATGCCTAATGGCGAAAAAAGCAAACAGTTAATCATCCCCGAAAATACCGATGAATTCAGTGATTTATTTTTATATAATCCATCTAAGGAATTGCGAGAAAAATTCGAAAAACAATACAACTATAAATCAGAACTTATTGGCAAATGGAACCATAAACTTGAACCAACCTACGAAATTAAAACGTTTCTGTGGAAACTAGTAAAGCAATAAACTTAAGCATTCAGCTATCAGCCGTCAGCTATCAGCCGTCAGCCGTCAGCCGTCAGCCGTCAGCCGTTGGCCTTTGGCCACGCTACTTGAGGTGCCGTCAGCTAAGAGCTCACACTACTTGAGGTGCTGCGCAAACAGTAGCCTGACCACAGGCCCAAAGCTGATAGCTGAATGCTGATAGCTGAATGCTGATAGCTGAATGCTGATAGCTGAATGCTGAATGCTGATAGCTTACGTCTTGTTTATAATAATCCCTAGAATAACAGGAGCTTGCTCATGGCAATGATTTGCCGTAAATACGGCTTACTCTACCTGATGGCACCGCGAACTGGTTGCACAGCAGTAGAAGATGTCCTCGAAAAAAAGCTAGAAGGTGAACTAGTCCCCCCCCAAGACATCCTAGACGCCAACGGAAAATTTTTGATGCACAGAAGACATCATTCTCTACGAGAGATGTTCAGACGCAATCTTTTGACAGAAAAAGAGGCAGCATCTTATCTAAAATTTAGTTGTATTCGCAACCCTTTTGACAGTTTAGCTTCCGACTATGTAAAAAGAGCCTCAAAATACCAACACTTTATCGCTGACTCCACGTCATGGGTTCACCGTCTACCGGGTTATATAGAAGACATGGAATTTTGCAAAACCCATTCATTTAATGATTGGATTGAGAAACACTATGGCTCTATTTACGGCAATGGACTGAAACGAACCCTTCAATCCCTGGTTCGGAATACTAATCGAAACCGACTTAAACAGTTTGTAGGTCTTCCCGCTGAACCGTATACACTCTATGGAAGTTATACCAAAGGTATGGATAGTGTAATGCGTTTTGAAACCCTTCAGGATGATTTTGACAGAGTCCTGGATAAAGCTGGAGTGCCCTTCAAAGTGCAAATACCAGTGATCAACAAAACCGAAGAAAGAAAGAAAAACTATCGAGAGTACTATAATGAGCGATCGCGAAAAATTGTCCAGTACGTTTTTCACGAAGAACTAAAGCGCTACGGTTACGAATTTTGAACAAGCTAGTAACGGTTAGGGCATCAGCTGTTACCCTTGAGCTGATCTCTAACCGCTTTAAGGCGATTAAGTATAAATTACTATGCCATCTGCTACGCTCAAATATGCCTATTTTCCCGGCTGTGTTGCTCAAGGAGCCTGTGGAGAACTATACCAATCTACGTCAGCTTTAACCCAAGCGCTAGGTATTGAACTGATTGAGTTGAAAAAAGCTGCTTGTTGTGGTTCTGGTACCTTCAAAGAAGATTCCCAACTCCTAGAAGACACTGTTAACGCTCGCAATATCGCCCTAGCTGAGGAGCTGAATCTACCCCTGTTAACCCATTGCAGCACCTGTCAGGGAGTAATTGGTCATGTAGATGAGCGTTTAAAGGAATTCCAAGAGACCGACACAGCTTATGTGGAAAAAGTCAATGGCTTGCTGAAAAAAGAAGGCTGTTCTCCTTACAAAGGCACTACGGAAGTCAAGCATTTACTGTGGGCATTGGTGGCAGATTACGGCATGGAAGCCCTAGCCGCACAGGTGAGTCGTAAGCTAACTGGACTCAAATGTGCTGCATTCTATGGTTGTTATTTGCTGCGAGCTCAGACATCAATCCCCTACGATGACCCAGTGCATCCAGAATCCATGGAAACTGTATTTCGCACTGTAGGAGCAACACCTGTATATTACCGAGGTCGTACTCAATGTTGTGGTTGGCCAATTTCTAGTTATGCCACAGAACAATCCTTCAAGATGGCAGGGAGGCATATTCAGGAAGCCTTGGATGCTGGTGCCGACTGCATGGTGACCCCTTGTCCGTTGTGTCATCTTAATCTGGACTCCCGTCAACCGGAGGTAGAAAAGGTGATTGGGCGTCAGTTCAGGTTACCAGTATTGCATTTACCCCAGTTAGTTGCCCTAGCGCTAGGGCAACTAACTGGGA
>NZ_JAAHGN010000743.1:0-3842 GCF_010672485.1 Moorena sp. SIO2C4
GCGGTTATTACCTTGCCAGGACTAGCTATGGCAGCAGCTTTGTACCTGGGTAATCGCTATTACTTAAGCGATCGCCAGTGAGCTTGTAAGCATATGCGCTACAGATGGTGCTACTTGAGGTGCCCTCAGCCCTCAGCCCTCAGCCCTCAGCCCTCAGCCCTCAGCGGTCAGTGGTCAGCCATTCGTGTAGCGTCAGTATTGGCCTTTGGCTGATAGCTGATAGCTGATAGCTGAATGCTGATAGCTGATAGCTGATAGCTGATAGCTGAATGCTGATAGCTGAATGCTGAATGCTGAATGCTGAATGCTGAATGCTGAATGCTGAATGCTGAATGCTTACAAAAAAATTGATTAAAATAGTATAAAATATACTAGTCCTAAATCAGTGGAGAAATCACTATGATTCAACAGGAAGAGGAAGTAACTTATACCCAAAAGACAGAGCGCATCCAAGCCTTTACCCAACTGATTAAGTCAGTGGCTCCACTGATTTGGACTGTAGTAATTATTATTGTATTCATTCCCTTAGTCAGCAAACTTATAATCCCCCATTCGACCAATCCTGCTCAAATTACCCCCTCGACTGAACCAACAGTTGTTATTGAACCTCGTCCCGACTTTAGTAAAGTTAATCAAGCGGTTGCTGATGCCGTTAAAGCATCTCACGCCAGTGCTGAAGGGTTTGCGGCCCAGGAGTTAGATGTTTGGGAAGCAGAGTTAATCCCCCGTGTGGATAGTTTTTTGGATTGGTATTTTGATTATTTCAATCAGAAAAAGATGGAGCTTTCAGTTCCTTTTATGTGGGGAAAGTATGCTATCATGCATCAAATCAATACCAAGCTACCCTCTGGCAAGGAAGCGATTGACGCCAAACTTACCGAGACGTTCCAAAAAGAATTTTCTAAACGAGTACTGGTTCCTCAAAATGCTCAAATGAGGATGGAACTAATCACGAATGATACGATTGAATTATATATGGCTGAGTTGGGCAACAATCTTAGTGACATCCAAAGCCAATATCAAATTCCTCAAGGTCAGTGGGATAGATATATTAACGAAATTTCAACGACAATTAATGATACAGAAGGAAACCTATCCAATATTTCCCTGAAATTGTTAATTGGTGGTAGTGGTTACTTGGTCGCTAAACCTATCCTAGTTTCCATGGGAGGAAAAGTAGCGAGTAAAGTTAGCACCAAACTAGCTGGGAAAGCTGCTAGCAAAATGGCCGCAAAAACCGGTGGTTTAGTGGCAACGGAGTTAGGAGCAAGTATAATTGATCCCCTGGCTGGTATCGGTTTATTAATTTGGGATGTTTGGGATTACCGCCACACCCTTAAAATCGAGAAACCTATTTTACGCAGCAATATATTAGGATACTTAAAACAGGTTAAAAAATCTTTGTTGAACAATCCTGAAACTGGGATTATGACAGCAATTTATCAGTTAGAAGATGGAATTTTACAGTCAGTTGAATCGTAAGCAGTCAGCGGTCAGCAGTCAGGGGTCAGGGGTCAGCTGTCAGCTGAATGCTTACGCAGATGTTAAGCTGCTAATACGGTTTCTTTACTTCTAATCCCTTCCTCTGCGTACTCCTGTAGAACAGGCTCATAAATTTCAGGAATACTGGGATATTTCAGACCTGTAAGATTCAGGGAACCTTCCAATAATCTTCTAGCAATCATTGCAGCGGTCTTGGAAGTCAGTTGTGAACAGATGGAGTAATGGTCACCCTGTTTAGCAGAAGGATTGGTTATAGAAATGATGCGTTCTTTTTTGTCGGGGTATTGCACGAGCATGTCGTAATACATGATAATTTGATCCACTTCTGTATCCCCTGGCTGATAAACCCCCAGTTTCTGAACCAGTAAGTCAGAGATTACATCACAATAGGAGGGCGAATCTTTGGGGGGAATAATCGGCTTATCGTCAAACAGACCCAGCCATTGATAGCGCATGATAAGATCATGGGAAACTGCTATACCCAATTTCTGAGCAACCAACGCTTTAGCATCACCATTTGTGCTGCCACACAGTTCTAGGACAATTTCCTGATAAGTTTTCTGAAGCAGCTCAGGGCGATATTGTGTATCTGAGAAGCCAAGATCAATCAATCCCTGTAAGGTCTCTCCCCAACCGGGGTATCTTAATGTTCCATGATAGAAGTTTCTAACATTATCAATACCGTAAACCTTAGGGTATAGATAAGCTCCAGAATCTGAATTTGGACGAGATTCAAATGTCCCTATATTGGGAACTTCAACCGTTCTAGTTTCTAAATAAACTTTGTCTCCTGGAATTAGGGGTATCTGCGAGTCCTTGATCCAGTCTCCAGAGCCATCTTTGATCTTAACCGAAGCAAAAAGGGATTTTTTAGGAGCCCAAAAGCACTTATAACCAAACGGATTAATATTAGGATTACAGGGTAGTACACCAACATGATACCAGAGATCGATAATCTCTCCGCCCTTAGCATGCACATCGTCAATCAGCTTTTTACCGATCATGCTGCCATATCCAGGATCTGTGCCAGCCTCTGTCACAATGGCAATGCCTTTTTCTTTTGCCTGTTGATCCAATTGTTCGAATTCTTGCTGAGTCTTGAACAAGTAGCCGATATGGCAGGTCATGATCAATGACACACTATGTTCCAGACAGTATTTTGTCACAAGGGGCTGATAGGGACCGGGTAAAAAGCTGATGACAATACTACTTTCTTTAATCAATTGATCAAGAGCCTGATTTTCGGGATTTGACCGATCAATCTCAATCGGAGAGAAACTGCGGCTTGAATGCTGATTGACAATTTCTTCTGCAGTCATCTTATTCCTAGAGGCTACAGTAATGTGATAGCCTCGTTCATTCAGATAGTCGCACAGAGGAGCAACTGACACACCCGAACCTAATAACAAAATGTTTTTCATCTAAATATCCTCATACATTATCAACAATTAATTCAGGGATTACTACTGTATTAGGAAGATTCAATAACATTAGCACTATATCGGCTATAGTTTCTGGTTGAATCATCTTTTCTGGGGATAAAGAAGAAGAGTCCTTGCCCATATTTGTGTTAACCCATCCTGGGCAAAGGGCGGTTACTCTTACACCATCTTCTTTAGCGGCATGGAACATGGCATGTGATGCCGCTAAAAATCCAAACTTACTGATAGAATAGCCAACTTTACTGTCTTCAATGTATTTAGCACCGTTGGAAACAATGTTAATAATCCGGCCTTCACTGCTCTGACGTAAATACGGTAGTGCGATTCGTTAGTTAGAAACCATACCCGATAAAGAGTATGGGGGATTAACTGCCTGGTCTAATGAACCATGACAACTTGATAACCATGATGGTGAAAATCCATCCCTCGTGAAATCCGAGTGACAACCTTACCCTGACTAATGGAAATAGCAACTCCATAAGTTAAACAGCAAGAGGGTCGAACGGGCAAAACATCCTTTAACCTGACCGATGTCAGCCTAGGTAAAGAACTCATGGGTACGAATAGGAAGGTATGAATGAATCATCGTTATTACGATGTAGCGAAATAAGAAGGTTGAACAACGCTACAGACAAAAAGTCAACGGAGAACACAGGCTTACAAGGTTTGCCGCTCTTGTAAAAGATTTCCCTCTCTCCCGGTGAATAGTACCACCCTAAAAGTTCAAAGATTGGTTATCAGGAACGAAGTAACTCCCATATGTACTCTCAGAAAGGTCGAATATTCTGAGTAGGTAGCTAGCCGCAAGTCATATGGAAGCAAGATTGAGTCAGAAGCCAACGCCTGGAGTAATATCTAGGATATGCTGACGGACTCACGTTATAGGAAAAGATATAG